>DAOVNC010000427.1 GCA_030630445.1 Kiritimatiellales bacterium
ATAAATATGATAACTTTACTAATGTAAAGCCGAACGACCCTTACGCGTCCAAATTCTTCTTTTTTGGATTGCGTCGAGCATTTTTCTTTGGGGTACCGGTGGTCTGGGCATGTACCTTGTTGCGCTCCCCGGGCGCGAGGCGCCAGGTCTTTTCCTTCCCCTTGCTATGCTTCATGGTAAGCCGCTCGGGCGAGTGCTTGGATTGCACGCGGCCGGAATAGTTCATGGTCTGCTCGCTGTGGAAGGGCTGATCCTCCACCACGTCCGGTTCTTCGCCGAGATGGGTGAGGATGTCGCGCAGGTAGCTCTTTTCCGTCGGGTCGCAGAAGCTCAGGGCGTGGCCCGAGGCCCCGGCGCGGGCGGTGCGCCCAATGCGGTGCACAAACGTTTCCGGCTCGTTGGGCAGATCAAAATTGATGATGTGCGAGATGTTCTCGATGTCGATGCCGCGCGCCGCGAGGTCGGTGGCAATCAGCACCGGGGTTTCGCCTGCACGGAATTCTTCGAGGATGTTCTGCCGATGCATTTGTGTTTTATCGCCGTGCAGCACGGCCACGGGTAGCTCCGCCTTCTGCATCCGCTCGGTGAGCAGGTCGGCGCCGCGGCGGGTGCGGCAAAAGACGAGCACCCGTTCGTAGTCGAGTTGCTTGAGCACCCATTCGAGCAGGGCAAACTTGTCGTTCTTCTCCACATAGTAGAGCGACTTTTCAATATTTTCGGCGGCGGCGGAAACGGGGTCGACCGAAATATGCTTGGGCTTGCGCAGGAAGCTGCCCGCCAGCTTGAGGGCGTCCTGCGGCATGGTGGCGGAAAAAAAGAGCGCCTGCCGGGACTGCGGCAGCATCTTGGCAATCTTGCGGATGTCGGGCGCAAAGCCCATGTCGAGCATCCGGTCGGCTTCGTCGACCACGAAGATTTCGATCTGGTCGAGCTTGAGCGCCTTGCGGGCAATCAGATCGAGCATTCGCCCGGGAGTGGCAACGAGGACGTCGATCCCCCCGCGCAACGCTTCAATTTGGTGGTCGAATCCGACGCCGCCATGTACCAGCAAGGTGGCGAGCTCGGTGTGTTGCGCGAAGGCGGAAATATTGCCGTGGAGCTGGATGGCCAGCTCGCGGGTGGGGGAGAGGATCAGCGAGCGAACCCGGATTTCGCGCGCGGCGATCCATGAATCCTCCAGCTTTTGGATCAGCGGCAAAACAAACGCGGCGGTCTTTCCTGTTCCGGTGCGGGCGCAACCGAGGACGTCGCGTCCGGAGAGGATGGTCGGGATGGCCTCGGCCTGGATCGGCGTCGGTTCCGTAAAACCGGCCTCTTCGACGGCGCGCAGGATCTGGTCATTCAGGGCTAGATCGGAAAATTTCATAGGGTGCGGACGCTACCGCGTGCGCGGTGTGGAGTCAATGGCAACTCGTGCGGGAGAGCAGGCTGGAAAGCCTGCTCCACATGTGGGGTAGGCTTTCCAGCCTGCCCAGCAGATGCATGGATAAAAAGAAAACCCCGCTGGGTGGGCGGGGTCTCCTCGGAGTATGAAGCTAGCGACGGGTGGGTTTGGGTTCACTTAAGTTGTCGCGTGTGCTCCTATTAAAGCTGTTGTTGGGTTCGCTATGTAATACGGGGGCTTTCCCGAAGGTGTTACTCCGAAACCGCACTTTTTTTTGTTTTTTCTAAAAAACGGCTAAAAACCCAATAAAAACAGGGGTTATGGTGTTCGAAAAAAGTGCAAAAAAATCCAGAGGCCGGAAGATTCCAACCCCTGGAAGGCATTCGCTGGGCGGTTTAGCCTTAGAATCTCAGCGTGCCGCGCAGCCAGAAGACGGTTTCGTCGTTGGTGACGTTGCCGATATGGTCGTCTTCCTTCACGTAGTAGGCCACTTTGGCCAGCACATCGAAGTTTTTGCAGACCGGATATTTGGCCAGGGCGTCGAATTCATATCCATATGCCCCATCGAATCCCGTTGGGGTGGTTTCAGCTGTATTGAAATAGTGGACAACGCCCACGAGCTTTAGTTTTTCGATAGCGACGGCGGAAACCTGCCCATAGACATCGATCAGGCCGCCGGGGAGTCCGGCACCGGTGCCGAGGAATTGGTCGGCCCAGCCGTTAAACTTATGGGCCGTACCGTTCAGGGTCTGGAATTGATCGTTTCCTTGCCCGCCGGAGATGTATTCAATACCAGCGCCTACACCGATGGCATCGAAGTCAAAGTTTCCAAACACGCTGCCATAGTAGGCATCGCGCTGGAGCGCGACCATCGCGTCGTGGGAAAGCTTTTCGTTTTTGCCCCAGACGCGCAGACCGTAGGTGTCGACCTTGCTATTCGCCGCGCTGTTGTCGTTGCGCTGGAGATAGGCGTAGCCAGAGATCTGGTTGCTTTCCCCGAGTTTGTATTCTGCATTAAGCATGTGGTACTGGCGGCTGTGATCGATGTCTCCAAGGATGGTGTTGATGCTGTCGGCATAGGCATAGTACAGCGTCAGGTTGCTGACGGAGTGGTTTGCAATGGATCCGGCGTTGAACGACTGCGCGTTGAGGCGCCATCCGACGTTGCCGATGAAGCGCTGGTTGTCGAGAATGATCTCCTGCGGGCCAATGATGGCTTTTGAATCGTAGCCGCTGTAGGCCAGATAGGCTTGGTGGAGCCGGAAGCTTTCAGGATCGGCAATCACGTCGTAGTTCGGGTTTCCGCCAGCGGTATACCTATAGTGGTCGCTGATCGGGCCGACATATTGGGCCTGTACGAATACATCAAAACCTTCGAAATTCGCTGTTTGGTAGTTGAGCCGGGTGCGGGTGATCAATCCTTGGGCGGACTGGGTGTCGGGGGGAACCTGATCCAAATCCGAATACTCATAGCCCAGCAGGAATTCCGCGCTCAGGGTGCCCTCGTTGAGTTTGTTCTTTTTCGACCACTCGTCGAGCGTGGGCCAGTCCTTGTGGCCA
>DAOVNC010000312.1 GCA_030630445.1 Kiritimatiellales bacterium
CCGGGGTGCTTATAGTTTACGTCGTAGAGTTCGTAGGCGGGATAGTTGTGGTCGCAGGCGGCGAAGCAGGCGGGGTCTTCCTCCTTGGCGATGCGGTAGGTTTCGCGGGCGTAGGCCTCGCTGTAGCCGCTTTCGTTGAGAATGGTTTCGTAGAGGATAACGGAGGGGTGGTTGCGGTCGCGCCGAATCAAGTTGCGCACATCGCCATAGCTGTTTTCCAGAAAGCGGGGCGTCTCCCGGAAGCAGTGCCAGCCGGGGATGCAGGCGATGACGGTGAGGCCGTATTCGTCGCAGGCATCCATGAAGGCGGGGTCGAGCGGATAGTGGCCGGCGCGGACGTTGTTGAAGCCGCCTTCGCGAAGCTTGAGGGCATCGAGGCGCTGGGCGTTTTCGGGAAGCGCATTGCCGATGTGGAGGCCGTCCTGGTGGCGGTTGGTGCCGTGGAGGACGAGCTTCTCGCCGTTGATGAAGAAGCCGTCGTTCTTCCATTCGATCTTGCGAATGCCAATGCGGATGGCCCGGGAATCCACGGTGCCGTCGGCGGTGAGGAGTTCGACCTGCAACCGATAGCGGTGAGGGTGGTCGGGGTGCCAGAGCGATGGATTGCGGACGACCATGCTCTGGGTGAAGTGGTGGCCGGTTCCGGAGGCCATGGTGCGGGCCTTGCTGGAGGCGGTGGCTACTTTTTTCCCGGCGGCGTCAAAGAGCGTGTAGCGAACCACGGTCGAGCACGCTTGAGGGCGGTCGTTGCGGGCGTGGACCTGGATTTCGAGGGTGGCGCGGTTTCTACCCACTTCCGGGTATTTAACAAAGATTCCACCGCCAGCGGTTTCGTTGGCATGGACGGCATCCGTGATGTGGAGTTTATCCGTCACGAGCAGGGTGACATCCCGGTAGATGCCGCCTTGATAGGTGAGGTCGATATTCTTGAGGGGCAGCCCCGGTGGAATGTCGGGCTTGTCGCGGTTATCTGCGCGGACAACAAGGATGTTGGGGGTTTCTCCGTCGAAATGCAGCCCGGGCAGGTCGCCGATGTCGATGGTGAACGGAAGGTAGCCGCCATCGTGCGTGATGATCTCCTGGCCATTCACCCAAACCGTAGCCTGTTGCATGATGGACTCGAACTTGACGAAGATTTTTTTGTCCTTCATCTCCGGTGCGAGGAGGAACGAACGTCGATACCAGCACAGGCCCTGCCAATGGGTTTTGAATTCCTTGGGTTCGATCCGCGGCGTGTGGGGCAGATGGACGGTTTCCCAGCCACGGGTGTCCAGCGAGGGGGCCGAAAAGTCGGAGGGGGGTTCTTCCCTTTTTTCTTCCCGGGGGAGGATCTCAAGTTCGGCCACGGTGGAGAACGGCTGGTCGTCGAACCCGGAAAGGGCGCGGAGGCGGACATATCGGGCGGAAAGGGGCGAATCAAAAAGGATCGTCTTCCACTCCTTGTCCCGGGAAAACGTTCCCTTGGCCACGGGCGTGCCCCAGCTTTTTCCATCTAGGCTAGCAAATACCTCGTAGTCCTTGATCCAGCCGTTTGTACCCTCCTGCCGAGGAAGAACGCGCAAATGGGTGATCGAGTAACTTTTGCCGAGATCCTTCTGGATCCAATGGGGAAAAGCCGTGGCCTTGTCCCCCCAGGGGGTATGCCAGAAGGAAGAAGAATCGCCATCGAAAGCCTGAAAAGCCTCGTTGCCATCCGCCTCGCTATCGGCACGAAGCAAGGAGGAATCCTTGTCCTCGTCGATCCGAAGAAAACTCCAGTTCGGGTTCATGTTGAATTCCCGGGAAGGAGACAGAACCTCGACCGGCCCCGCGTGGACAAGCAGAGGAAGAAGAGAGAGGATCGGGAGTATGTTTTTTAGCAGATTCATTATTGGTTTTACCTCGGTTGAGCAAAGACAGGAAATATACAACTTGCCGGAACCTTTTCCATTTCCAATCATGGAAAAAAGGCCCCGAAACTCCACCGCGAAGAACTCGGTGCGGGAAGGTTTCCCTGACAAAACACTCGCGAGCTCACAGCACAGGACGTCTAAAGGGTGGAAAAACCCACGGTTTGGTACGAATTCTATGGTGACTTTTAGACGGCAACCTATAGACACCGCGATAAATTACTGCTTATGATAGTGAAAGCATTTCGTACTGTAGCACCAACCAACCAGCACATAGAAGAGGACTTATAGCATGAGGATCAAACCAACATTGGGAATCGCACTCGGAGCAATGATTATTGCGGGTGCCACGTCAACGGCGCAGGCCGCTCCAAAACCGAACATCCTATATCTTTATGCGGACGATCTGGGCTGGGGATCGCTCAATGCAAACCTCGAGTCGGAAACGCTCACAAAAACACCCACCATCGATTCTCTCGTCGCGGGCGGCATCAACTTCCGGCGGGCGTACGGCTGCATGGTCTGCTCCCCGGCTCGCTCCTCGCAACAGACAGGATTCCACCAAGGGCACACTTGGTCGGATCGCAACGACCCCTCCCCCTCGAAGGCCATCCGCGCAGACGACCAGACCATCGGCGACCTGCTCAACGCGGCGGGCTACCGCGTGGCCTACTACGGAAAATGGGGCTACGGCGCGGACTCCACCAAAATCGACCCGGCCATCAACAACCCGCAAACCCTGCCGGTCAACCATGGCTACACCGATCTACTTGCGGAACTGCACCATGTCCGCGCCCACACCTTCTTCCAGCCGTCGCTCTGGTTCAACAATATCGATACGCATGGCAAAGACACCGTGCTGAAATACAACGCCAACAAAGACGGAAAGAAAAAAGAGTATGCCGACGACCTCTATGCCGAAGCCGCCGAAGCCTTCATCCGCACGCATGCCAACGGCCCCAAGCCTTTCTTTTGCGAAATCGCCTTTCAGGTTCCCCATACCCCGCTGGGCGACGTTGTGGAAATGGACGACTGGTTCGCCGACTATGACGATGTCGACACCAGCGACTGGTCGGAGAAGGTCAAGCAGTATGCCGCCATGGTCACTCGCCAGGACCACCACATTGCCAGCCTGCTCGCAGCGCTCGACGATCCAAACGGCGATGGCAACACCGCCGACAGCGTTCGCGCCAATACGCTGGTTATCTTTGCCTCCGACAACGGCGGGCAATGGGGCGAGCCCCACGACTTCTTCCTGACCAACGGCAACCTGAAGGGAACCAAAGGCAAGGTGGACGAAGGCGGAATCCGGGTTCCAACCGTATTCAACTGGAAAGGCGTGATTGCCCCGGGGCAGTCCACCGACCACATCACCTGCGTCAGCGATATTCTACCAACCCTCTGCGAGCTCGCGGGGGTTCTCCCGCCCGTTGGAATCGACGGCGTATCCATTGCCCCGCTGCTCACCGGCAACGGCCAGCAGCGCGTCCGCCCGTGGTTTACCCACGAAGCCGGAAAAAACTGGTCGCTCATCCGCAAGGACGGCATCAAACTTCGGAACAAGGGCAGGCTCTACAAACTGGCCGACGGCAGCAACACCGACTATGAAGCCACCGACCTGCTGGCCGACTCCGGCGACCCGATGCACGAAACCTATCTAAAGTGGAAAGACGAAATGGAGGCTATTGCCCTGGCCGAGCGCGTCACGGAACCCGATGATTTTGCCAACACCTACCACCACTGGATCGGTGCGAACGGCGCAAAACTGGGAAGAGCGGGCAACTGGACCGACTATGAATACGCCAATGGCGGTGAAACCTACATCTCCGAAAACGGAGCCCCGCGCGAACGCTGGAATGCCAACCTGGCCAACACCAAATCCGCCGACCAAACCGCCGTGCTCGACTCCGATATCAACGTGCTCGGTATCGAAATTTCCGGCAATCCGAAAAAAGGAGCCAAGCAGACCCTCGCCGTTAAATCGGGAAAGACCCTCACCGGACGCAACGAAATCCGGATCTCGCCGCTCGGCACCGTAAAACTCGAAGGCGGAACGCTGGCCTCCACGCGCTGGGTCGACGTCTTGAAGGGAGCCATCCTCGGCGGCACCGGAACCCTTGACGCCACCCTCTACAACGCGGGAACCCTGTACGCCAATCCCAAAGGAATCACCATCCAAGGCGACTATCACCAATCGGCCTCCGCAACCCTGAAGACGGCCATCGGAACCCATACCCCCCTAACCATCAAAGGTACCGCAACACTCGGCGGCACACTTGATGTAGCCGCCAAGGGCTTGAAGGAAAAGCGCTTCACCGTTCTTTCCGCCGATGCCATCACCGGCACCTTCAATCATCCCGACGGCATCATAGAAAGCGGCGATAAACGCTTCCGAATCCACTATACGGCCTCTACCGTTGAACTCGAAAAGATTTCCACTGTCCATTAAC
>DAOVNC010000436.1 GCA_030630445.1 Kiritimatiellales bacterium
GACTTGGGGAACATGCCGTAGAGCGCCCGCGGCGTTGATGCGTGGACCAGGACCCCGCAGTTTCCGGGCTTCGCGGAGAAACGGTATTGAACCTCGAGGCGATAGTTTTGATAGACCGCATCGCTGATGAGGTGGCCCTTGGGCGTTCCTAGGCTGACGAGCAGGCCATCGCGCACGATGAACGGACTTTTCAGGTTCGGATCCTTATCCATCTTGGGAACATCCACGTGCCAGCCCTGCAAATCCTTTCCATTAAAAAGAGGTTTGGATTCAAGCTGGGCCAGCGACAGGCAAGATAGGCTCGCCATGGCGACGAGGGATGCGATTATGAGTTTTTTCATGCTGTTTCCTCTCTTTCTTGACTCACTTTCGGTCGACGGTTTCGGGTTATGCTTTCTTCTTTTTGGGCGGGGCCGGGTTGTCGACGTCGAGGGTGTCGCCGGTTTGCTTTTGCAGTTCGATGAAAGTTTTTTTCAACTGGGTGATTTTCCCCGCATATTCCGGATTGCCGGCGAGGTCGTTCATTTCCTGCGGATCCTTTTTAAGGTTGTAGAGACGGTTCACTTTGATGGTCGGATACATGATGAGCTTATAGTCCCCGACGATGACCATGCGCTGCGTCTTCATATAGGCGCCGTAGAGCGCTTTGTACTGTTGCTTTTTCTTCCCGTTCAGCAAGGGCAGCAGGCTGTTAAACTCGACCCGTTCCGGAACCGGCGCACCCGACAACTCAATCGCGGTGGGCATAATGTCCTGCAGGTAGACGGGGGCCGCGATTTTCCGACCCGGCTTGATCCCGGGGCCGGCCACCAGCAGGGGAACGCGCATGCTGTGGTCATACATGTTTTGCTTGCCGATCAGGCCGTGGTGTCCAACCGCCAGCCCGTGATCGGCAGTGAAGAAGATGTAGGTGTTATCGGCCTTGCCCGATTTTTCGAGGGCATCGAGTATGCGCCCGATCTGGGCGTCCATGTGCGTGATGATGGCAAAATATTCCTGCCGCTGAACCTTCACGGTATACGCCGTCCGGGGATACGGTGCCAACCGTTCGTCCCGCAACTTCTTCCCGCAGATGGCATCGGCATGCGGATATTCCGGCAGAAAGTTTTCCGGCATCTGGATGCGGTCGAGCGGATAGCGATCCACATATTCCTTGGGTGCCTGGCGCGGATCGTGGGGTGCGTTGAAGGCGAGGTACATGAAGAAGGGCGCCTTCTTCTTGGCCGCGGTCTCAAGAAACTCGATACCGTGGTCCCCCACCACTTCGCTCCAATGCTTGCCGCCCTGCCAGTAGCCGCCGTGCCGGGTATCCCAGGGTTTCCACGCGTCTTTCCGGTTGTAGTCGGCCTCGTCGACCGGGCGGTTGTATCCGTCCGGGGTTTGCCTCGGCATGCCGCCGCGCACGTCGGCAGTGACATCGAAAATACTCTCGGCCTTCGCGCCAACGTGCCATTTGCCGGTCATATAGGTGTTGTAGCCGGACTGCTTCATCTGCTGCGACCACATGCGGTTGCTGGCCACCTCGTCGTTGAGCTTTAGATTCTTGGCGTTCCACACAAAGCGTCCGGTATTGAGCATCGCGCGGCTGGCCACGCAGACGGCCCCGTTCCAAGCCCCCATGTTGTAGGCCTGCGTGAAGGTGGCTCCCTTATTGACCAAGCGATCAAGGTTGGGCGTGTCGATATCCAGATGGCCAAAGGCCCGGATGGTCTCGTAGCACTGGTCATCCGCAAAGAGGAAAAGAATGTTGGGCTGGTTTTTTCCGGCCTGCGCGGAATGCGTTAATCCAACCGACGCAGCGGCGAAGGTTGCGGTTCTTAAAAAAGATCTTCTTCTCATCCTGTTTCTCCTGCGACTTGGGCGGTTTTATTCCTCAATGATAACGCGGAAGCCGGTATTGTATACCTGCTGCCACGGGGGATAGCCAATGCGAAAGGCGGAGGCGGCGCGCTTTTGGCGATCCTTCCAAGATCCGCCGCGCACGACCTTGCGGCCTTCGTCGTAGTCGGAGCGGGTCCACTCACAGGCATTGCCGTGCATGTCGTGCAGCCCCCAGGGGTTGGGCTGGTAGCTCCCGACGTTGGCAAGGTGCAGAACGCCGTCGTTAAAGCGGTCGTCTTTCAGCTCGTAGTTCCATTCGGATGGCGGATTTTTGAAGGGTTTCGGATCGACACCGCGTACCGCCAGCTCGATGATCGTGGCATCGGCAAGGTTGGCGAATTCAGAAAAGGCGGTGTCTTTTCCTCCGAACCACAGGAGCGAATCGGTACCGGCGCGGCAGGCCCATTCCCACTGCTCTTCGGAGGGAAGGGTCACCTTCTTTCCAATCTTTTCCGAGAGCCATTCGCAGTATTCGAGCGCATCGTTGCATGGCACGCGAATGGCTGGGAAGTTGGGTTCGTTCATGTAGTAGCCGCGGTTGACCTGATCCTTGTAGTGCATGTCGTAGACCCCGTTTTTGTAGCCGGGCTTGAACGCCCGGTACTGGGCGAGCGTGACTTCGGTGGTGCCCATCCAAAACGGCTTTTCAATCTTCACCGCCTTCATCGGTTCGGTTTCCGAACCCATGGCATATTCCCCGGAAGGAATGTAGGCCAACTCCATCTTCTGTCCGTTGCCTAGATCGATGGAGACGGGGGGTTTGCCCTGCTGCATCTTCGCAACCTTGGCCGGGTCGATGGGCCAGCCAGCCACCTTGGCGGGCGCGGGTTTCGGGGCCGGCTTCGCGGGCTTCACGAATTTGGAGGGCGTGTAGGGATTGAGAATCGCCTCGGGATCTACATCGACGTTGGCGTAGCGCTTTCGCAGATCGGCGCGGCGTTCCATCGTGGCGGCGGATTTTTCCGTGTCGCCCCGATTGCCAATCGGCGCCTCGGCCCACGATCCGTGCTTCGGAACATTCATA
>DAOVNC010000003.1 GCA_030630445.1 Kiritimatiellales bacterium
GCTTCTCCTATGGGTTGTATTGATTAATTGGGACACGCCGCTCGTCGGCAGAGCCCGCACCATTATAGGAGAAGCACTTCTATCCCCCATAAGGGTTTAGAGGGGATTCAAATCAAGTGAGGCTATCGCTTAGACGCTCAGCCTCATCTCAAACGTTCTGCACTCATATAAATATTCATCTGCGCACTTGAAAACCTGACACCGAATAATTATATTGTAGTTATGAATGAAATTCATTTCAGATGGGAGCCGTCAAAAAATAAAGCAAACCAAAAAAAACATCGTGTGAGCTTTGAAGAAGCTCAAACCGTATTTTTTGACGAGTCTGCCATGGAGTTTTTTGATTCTGAACACTCAGGAAAAGAAGATAGATTTCTACTCCTTGGGCAGAGCTTCAACCTTAAAACACTAATGGTGTGTCATTGTCATAGGGATGAGGAATCCATTATCCGGATTATCTCTGCCCGAAAAGCAACAACCAAAGAACGGAATACATACCGGAGGAACAAATGATGAAAAAAGAATACGATCTCGAAAATATGGAATGGAGAAGAAATCCATATGCCAAGCAACTGAAGAAGCAGATCACCATCCGCATGGGTGTCGATATTCTTGATTACTTCAAAACATTGGCAGAGGAAACTGGCATTCCCTATCAAAACCTTATCAATTCATACCTGCGGGATTGTGTTGTCCACCACAAGAAACCATCCTTGAAATGGGCATCCTAAAAATATGCAGAACCACCATTAAACCCGAATAGGGGCAAGCGCAAAAAAGGTTAAATCCGGAGCTTATTCAACCCCAGCTTTTTGCCTCTCCGAACAACGGATTCCGTCTTTTATTCAGTTCATGGGTCTTCCGACCAAACAACCATGCGGGATCAATAAAGGGCGAGCCAGGCGCAAGCGTCCAGCGCGTCTTATAGCCATCTGGATCTGTGTCCAGCAGCGTCCCAGAAAACACTCGGGTCAACCCTGTTCCTGCCTATTCACGCCGGATGGCGGGCTTGCATCGGTTCCTTTGTCGCAACAGGCCGTGCGCCCAGTTCTTTTCGGGCTTGGATCACGAAGGGGCCAGCCTGTGAAATTTAGAATCAAGACGATTCGTGTGTTGGACCAGCGAAGTGAAAAGAATTGACCCGTATTTCAGAAAGGCTGCGAACGACCTTCCCGAAAACGGTCATTTTGATCGTTATGAAAAACCTAATATATATTTTAGCAATTGTTGCCCTCTCTGTAGATGTGCAGGCAACACCTCCTTTTCACGGAACAATATTCGTCGATCCGGACATTATTACTCCTGAAGATCCTACTTCGTTTAAGCATTTAATTAAATCAGGACGAGGGGAGAGGAAAATATTTGATCGGAGGACTGATGGATGGAACACGATCAACGCATATCTATTTACTGCGGTATTTGATGATGTCAAAGAAGTCGAAGTGCACGTGAACCCTGAATACGATGAAGAAACTGCTTTTAAAGAGGCAGAAAAGTATCTTCGGGTTATAGGGCAGCTGCCCCTCGAACTGAGAAAAGATGTTGAAACAGTTACGATTCACAAAGGAGACAAACCCTTTGGAGGTGGAAACAAAAATCTTTTAATTCATACAGGCAACGCTGAAAAGGCCATATCCAAAGGGATATTGGAGGAAACATTAGTTCACGAAGCAACGCATACATCATTGGACGCTTATCATGCCTCGAACGAACAATGGATTGCCGCGCAAAATAAGGATACAGAGTTTATCTCTGTGTACGCTAAAAAGAATCCAAAGCGTGAAGATTTAGCTGAGAGCTTTCTGCTGTACTTGGCGTTGCGCTACAAGCCGAACCAAATTGACGACAAAACCAGGGAATTAATCGAAAAAACAATACCCCACCGCATTGCCTATTTTGACAACGCAAAATTCAATATGCACCCCGTAAAGAAACCCGAACGGAAAAATTCGCCTGCCAAGAACTAGCTGCGCCATCTATTGGTGGCGATTCAGGCGTTCAATTGAAAAACAAGTTTCTAAATCGGGTAATCCATCGGATCGGGGTAGCGGTATTCATTGCCTTGGTGGTTTAGGAAGAGGATGTCGTCCCCTTCCCTGTGGATTTGCTCTTTTCCGATCAATGGAACTTTTCCACCGCCGCCGGGAGCGTCGATGACGTATTGCGGGACGGCGAGGCCGGAGATGCGACCGTGCAGCGAACGGATGAGCTTGATCCCCTTTTCGACCGACGTGCGGAAGTGGGCGGAGCCGCGGACGGGATCGCATTGTAGCAGGTAGTAGGGTTTTACGTTGATTTCGAGCAGGCCATAGAAGAGGTCGATGAGCGTTTGGGTGTCGTCGTTGATGCCTTTTAGCAAAACGGTCTGGCTGACCATGCCGATGCCGTGGTCGGAGAGTTTGCGACAGGCAGCCTGGGTTTCGGGCGATAGCTCGGCGGAATGGATGAAGTGCAGACTGAGCCAGACGCGATGTTTCCGGAGAATGGAACAGAGGTCGCCGGTGATGCGCATGGGCAGGACGGCGGGCACCTTGGAGCCGATGCGTATCGTACGGATGTGCGGAATTTCCCGAAGCCGGGAAAGCAACTCATCGAGCACGGGGTCGGCCATGGTGAGCGGATCGCCGCCGGAGATGAGCACATCGCGGATTTCGGTGTGCTCTTCAATGTATTGGAAGGATTGCTCGAATGTAGACGCGGCGGGCTTTCCGACGAGGCGCGACCGGGTGCAGTAGCGACAGTAGGTGGAGCAGAAGGTGGTGGCGATAAACAGCACTTTGTCGGGATAGGTATGGATTAGATGCGGCGTGGCGCGGTGATCCTCCTCGCCAAGCGGGTCGGCCAGTTCGCCGGTGCCCAGCGCGTTTTCATGGCCGGTCGGAATGACGGTGCGGCGCAGGGCGGCATGCTTCAGCAGGTTGGCATAATGCGGCGTAACGGCAAATGAAAGCGGGATGGATCCGTTGAATGCGGCGCGCTCGTCCGCGGTTAGCTCGATGTAGCCTTCGAGCTCTTCACGGGTTGAGATGCGGTTGGCGATCTGCCATTTCCAGTCCTTGGAAGTCTCGGATTCATGCATTTGGATACCTATTATTGACAACTCGAAATAGGTCGGCATTATACGCGGATGCAAACCAATAAGAACCAAATTGCAAAACAACTCAAAGCCGTGCAGACGATCATGGCGGACAGCCTGCGCAATACCAATATTTCCAAGCTCCTCCCGCCAAACAACAACATCATGGGCAGCGGCAAGATGCTGCGCGCGCAACTCACGTTAAGTCTTAGCTTGGCCAATGGGACCGATGAAAAAACAGGCCTTCATGCAGCGGCGGCGGTGGAGATCATCCACGGGGCAAGCCTACTGCACGACGATGTGATCGACGGCGGCATCCTCCGGCGCGGCGCACCCACTTTTTGGAAAAAACATGGCACGAACGGAGCCATCCTGCTGGGCGACCTGCTCGTCTTCAAGGGGCTGGATCTAATGATGCAAGTCGGACGCACCGATTTGCTTAAGGAGTTGATCGACATGGCGGTCCTTGTTTGCCAATCCGAGGTCGAACAGGAATTGCTTCTGCGCGGAACCCCGGGAACATGGGAGGATTGCGAACAAATTGCCCGCGCCAAGACGGGATCGCTCTTCGCCTATGCCGCCGTTGCCGCGGCTTCGGACGCACCCGGCCAGACCGATGCGCTGCGCGAGGCAGGATTCATCCTTGGAACGGTCTACCAACTTGTCGACGACATACTCGACTGCTCCGGCAACGAGGCGGTTTCCGGCAAGACGCTCGGCACCGACAATGATCGCGAAAAGACCACGGCCATCACCGCCACCAAAAACGTCCCGGCGGATCCGGTTAGGCATCTCGATTCGCTGCTCGACGCCTCTTTCGAACAACTCGCGGAATGGCCGGGGCTACAAGCAGCCTGGGGCAGTTTTTTAAACGAAATAATGAACCCTGTACTTAAAAAACACCTTTCTGCCGGGTCAGCTCTTTTTCACCCGGAAGACGGGCGAACGGCTAAACATGAGTATGTTTATAACAATCTATAAAATTCTGCTTTCCACCGTTTGACTGAATTGTTAAATAAGCACGCACCATTTGAACCCGAAACCCAGCGAGGAACCTGTTTTGGCTGAATTCAAAATTAGAAAAGGCTTCGATGTGAAGGTGTCAGGGAAGCCTGATTCGAACATCGAAGATTACGCATTCCCAAAATTGTTCGCGGTCTACCCCTCCGAATTCGAAGGGGTGAAACCGCGCCTGAAAGTCACGGAAGGCGATCGCATCAAACGCGGTGACGTTCTGTTTGAAAACAAGAAAAACGAGAAGATGCTTTTCCGTTCCCCCTGCGGCGGAACCGTTCAGGCGGTCAACCTCGGGGCACGCCGCTTCCCGGTTGAAATCCTGATCGAGCGTGCGTCGGAGGAAGAGAGCGTGACCTTCGCGACCCATACCCGCGATACCATCGGGCAGCTCTCCCGCGAACAAGTCGCCGACCATCTGCTGAACGCCGGCCTCTGGCCGCTGATCAAGCAACGTCCGTTCAACCATATCGCCGATCCGGAAGCCTCGCCCAAGGCGGTATTCATCAATGCGGCAAGCTCCGCGCCCTTCCAGGCCGACTTCAGCGTTGTGCTCAAAGACGATGAGGAAGCTTTCCAGACGGGCATCAATGCGTTGGCCAAACTGACCGAGGGCAAGGTCCATCTTTGCACGTCGGCGGGGTCGGACATTCCAGCGTTTGGAAATGCCGAAAGCCACACCTTTGCCGGCAAGCATCCATCAGGCACCACGAGCGTGCATATCAACCGCATCAACCCGATCCAGCCGCACGATACGGTATACACCATTGCAGCGCAGGACGTGATCCTGATCGGAAAACTTCTGATAACCGGCGAACTGCCCCGCACCAAGGTGGTTGCGCTGGGTGGCCCTGCCGTAAAGGAAGAGAACCGCAAGCACTACCGCATTCCTGTTGGCGCCAGCCTCGAAACGCTGTTTGATAAATCGCTCGAAGGAGAAGACGTCCGCGTCATTTCGGGCAACGTGCTTTGGGGCGACCAAGTGAAACCCGACACCTGCGCCCGCTACTATGGGTCGGAATTCTTTGCGCTCGAAGAGGACCGCTCCCGCCACCTGATGGGCTGGACGATGCCGGGACTTTTCCAATACAGCTCGCACCGCGTCAATCTTTCGTCGGTCATGGGTTTGAACCACGAATGGAACCTCGGCACCAACCTGCACGGGAGCCACCGCGCCATGGTGGTTACCGGTTGGATGGACAGGCACCAACCGCTCAACATCATGACCGACTACCTTGTCCGGGCGGTACTCGCGCACGATACCGACGAGATGGTCCAGCTCGGCATCCTTGAAACGGATCCGGAAGACTTCGCGCTGGCCGCGTTTATCGACCCGCACAAAACCGATGTCTGCAAGATCATCAAGCAAGGTCTGCAGGAAATCGAAGAGGAAGGGATATGACGGGATTTTTGATTTCCGATTTCCAATTTCCGATTTGTGGGTCTGCGACGCCGTCTTTCACGAATTACGCATTACTCGTTACGGAGAAAACCGCATGAAATTTCTATTCGACTTTATGGAGAAGAACATCGCCCCGCTCTTTGAAAAGGGCGGCAAGTTCGAGCGGCTCTATCCGCTGTACGAGGCCGGCGACACCTTTGTCCGCACTCCGGGCGATGTGACCCCGAGCGCGCCGCACGTCCGCGACTCCATCGACCAGAAGCGGTTGATGATGTTTGTGATCTACGCCCTGCTGCCGTGTTTGTTCCTCGGCATCTGGAACGCGGGCAACCAGTTCAACATCAACAACGGCGTTGCAGACGCCACCTTGATGACCGACCTGTTGCGCGGCGCGGCCATGGTGCTGCCGATCGTGATGGTCTCCTACATTGTTGGCGGCATTTGGGAGGTTCTTTTTGCGGTGGTTCGGCGCCACGAAATCAACGAGGGCTTCCTCGTAACCGGCATGCTCTTCCCGCTGGTGCTGCCCCCCACCCTTCCCCTTTGGCAGGTGGCGGTTGGAATCTCCTTCGGGGTGATCATTGGAAAGGAAATCTTTGGGGGCGTTGGCTACAACATTCTCAACCCGGCGCTGACGGGCCGCGCGTTTCTCTTTTTCGCCTATCCGGCACAGATTTCAGGCGACAAGGTTTGGGTCGGCACCGCCCAGACCGCGCTCGACAACAGCATTCTCGGCACCGTGGCCGAAAACGTCGATGGCGTAACGATGGCCACCCCGCTGGCCATTGCGGCCGCCGCTGAGAAAGGCACCGATGCCATTCAGGCACTCGGTGACGCTGGGTTCAGCCTTTGGAACATGACGGTCGGAAACATACCGGGATGCATCGGCTCCACCTCGGTGATCGCCATCGTGCTCGGCATGGTCTTCCTAATCATTACGGGCATCGCCTCCTGGCGCGTCATGGCCAGCGGCATCATCGGCTGCATCGCAATGGGTGCCCTTTTCAACGCGCTGCCGCTCGACAACGCGTTTGCCTCGCTTCCCTTTGTCTACCATCTGGTGATGGGCGGCTTCCTGTTCGGGATCGTCTTCATGGCAACCGACCCGGTCTCCTGCTCGGCCACGAATACCGGCAAGTGGATCTACGGATTCCTGATCGGCGCGCTGACCGTGCTGATCCGCGTCGCCAACCCGGCCTACCCCGAGGGCGCGATGTTGGCCATCCTGTTCATGAATGTCATGGCGCCGCTGATCGACCACTTCGTCGTCCAGTCGCACATCAAGAAAAGAACTGCTTATGCGAGGGCTTTGAACAATGCGTGAGATGCAGCTTCGCCGCCAATTTTTGAATGAAGATTGCCGATTGAGTTCCACCAATCGGCAATCAAAAATCGGCAATCAAAAATGGAACACAAAATATGACAGAATCAACTAAAACCCTAACCTTTGCGGCCATCGTCTGCGTGACCTGCAGCCTGTTGCTTTCCGGCACCGCCGCCGGGCTCAAGAGCCTGCAGGAAGCCAACAAGGCGTTTGATGTAAAGCGCAATATCGTCAAAGCCTTCGGGTACGGTTTTGATATCAATGGGGAAGGTAAAAAAGTTAAATGGAAGCGTCCCCAATTCGAAGAGACTTATACAAAACACGTCTCAGAAGAAAAGGCCGGAGAGCTCCCAATCTACACATGGACGGACGATGGAAGCGACAAGCCATCCAAATATGCCTTTCCCATCTCAGGAAAAGGGCTTTGGAGCACGCTCTACGGCTATCTGTCGCTGAACGCCGACCTCGAAACCATCGCAGGTATCAGTTTTTATGATCACAAGGAAACACCGGGCTTGGGCGCTGAAATAGAGAAGGACTGGTTCCTGTCGCAGTTTGCCGGAAAGCGTCTTTATGCCGATGGTGCTTCGACGGAATTCGTGGTGGCCAAACCCGGATATGCCCAAGGCGACAGCGCGGTCGACGGGATCTCCGGCGCAACCCTCACGGGAAAGGGTGTTGAAGCCCTGATCCGCAAGGACGCCGCCGCCTATGCCAACTATTTTAAATCAATCAAGGGGAACTAACCATGGCCTCCGCTGCTAAGAAACTATTGATGGATCCGTTTTCGGACAACAACCCGGTTACCATCCAGGTGCTCGGGATCTGCTCCGCTCTGGCGGTTACGGTCAAGGTCGATACGGCCATCGTTATGACGCTTGCGCTAACGGCGGTGGTCACCTTGTCGAACTTTGTGATTTCACTGCTCCGGAACGTGATTCCAAGCGGGATCCGCATGATTGTGGAAATGGCCGTGATCGCCACGCTCGTGATTATTGCCGACCAGTTGCTTCAAGCCTTCCTGTTCGATATCAGTAAACAGTTGAGCGTATTCGTTGGCTTGATCATTACCAACTGCATCGTCATGGGACGCGCCGAAGCCTTCGCCCTGCAGAACCCACCGAAGGAATCGCTCCTCGACGGTCTGGGCAACGGTCTGGGCTATGGCATCGTCCTGATTGCCGTTGCGTCGATCCGCGAGATTCTCGGCTTCGGCAAATGGTTCGGCATGTCCCTCCCGTTCGGTGAAAATTTCATGGGCAACGGTCTTGCCCTGCTCGCCCCGGGCGCATTCATCATTCTAGGCCTGCTCATCTGGGCGCAAAGAACCATCACAAAACACGTCGAAGAGTAAACCGCGGATTACGCGGATGGGTACGGATATTTAATGAACAACAACTTAATACATGAAGAGCTAAGCAGATCCATTATTGGTGCTTCCATGGCGGTTTTAAATGAGCTTAAACCCGGCTTGCATGAAAAACTATATGAGAATGCTTTGGTTATTGAGTTGCTTGAACGTGGTCATGAAATTGAACAACAGAAGGAGTTTCCGGTTCACTACAAAGGACATTTCATCGGCAAACTTGTCCCCGATCTGATTGTGGATCGAAAAGTCATTGCAGACCCCAAGGTCGTAACGGGATTCAATGACAATCACATTGCCCAAATGATCGGCTACCTTGCCAAAACCGACCTTAAACTGGCACTGCTTCTAAACTTTAAACACGCAAAACTTAACTGGAAAAGAATCGTAAGGGAACTTTGAACCATCCGTACCCATCCGTGAAATCAGCGGTCACAAACACAGGAATTAAAAAATGGAACTCTTAAGCATAGCCGTAAAGGCGATCTTCGTTGAAAACATCCTGCTGGCCTACTTTCTGGGCATGTGTTCGTTCCTGGCCTGCTCAAAGAAGGTCGACACCGCCATTGGCCTAGGCTTCGCGGTCATCTTCGTATTGGCCATCACACTGCCCGCCAACTGGGCCATCCACCATTTCCTGCTCGCCCCCGGTGCGCTGTCGTGGATTCCCGGAGTCGACCTCAGCGGATTGGATCTCAGCTTCCTGAACTTCATCTGTTTCATCGCGACCATTGCCTCCATGGTGCAGCTCGTGGAGATGATCCTCGATAAGTTCTTCCCCAAGCTCTACCACGCGTTGGGCATTTTCCTGCCGCTCATCACCGTAAACTGCGCCATCCTCGGGGGATCGCTCTTCATGGTGGAACGCGAATACGGATTCGTGGAATCCACCGTCTTTGGAATCAGCTCCGGCGTCGGCTGGTTGCTGGCCATCGCCTCCATGGCGGCGATCCGCAAGAAGCTACGCTATTCGCACCTGCCAGCAGGCCTTAAAGGACTGGGCATCACGATGATTATGACGGGCCTGATGGCTATGGCCTTTATGTGTTTCTCGGGGATTCCTCTAGACGCAAAAGAAGGGAACCCTCCAGTACCGGCAAAAGCTGAATCCTCCCAGGAAACCCCTGAACAGACTAACTGAGATAGATTATGGATAGCCCAATCATTTACATTACATCAAGCGTCGTTGTTTTCAGCGTTGTCATCATGTTGCTGGTGATCCTGTTGCTGGTCGCCGCCAAGAAGCTGGTTCCACAGGGACTGGCCAAACTGGACATCAACGGTGATCGCGAGATTGAAGTTAAACCGGGGACGTCCCTCCTCACCGCCCTTTCCAACGAAAAGATCTTCCTGCCCTCCGCCTGCGGCGGTGGCGGAACCTGCGGCATGTGCAAATGCAAAGTCACTGAAGGGGGCGGCGAACTACTGCCCACCGAAGCCGGACACGTCAGCAAAGCCGAAGCCAAGGAAGGCGTACGACTCACCTGCCAGCTCAAGGTCAAGGAAGACATGAAGCTCGAAATCGAGCCGGAAATCCTCGACATCAAAAAGTACGAATGCACCGTTCGCTCCAACGACAACGTCGCCACCTTCATCAAAGAGCTGGTGGTTGAACTTCCCGCCGGCGAAAAGCTCGACTTCAAAGCCGGCGGCTACATTCAGATCGACGTTCCCGCCTATAAAGACCTCTCCTACAAAACCTTCGACGTCGCCGAGGAATACCGCGGCGACTGGGACAAATTCAACCTTTGGGATTATGTGGCCGACAACGACGAGCCCTGCTTCCGCGCCTACTCCATGGCCAACTTCCCGCTCGAAGACGATATCATCATGCTCAACATCCGCATCGCCTCCCCACCGCCGGGAACCAACTATCCGCCGGGTATCTGCTCCAGCTATGTCTTCGACCTGAAGCCCGGCGACAAGATCGTCATCTCCGGCCCCTACGGCGAATTCTTCGCCCAGGAAACCGAACGCGAAATGTGTTTCATTGGCGGCGGTGCCGGCATGGCCCCCATGCGCTCGCACATCTACGATCAGCTCAAGCGCATCAACACCGGCCGCAGGATCACCTTCTGGTATGGCGGGCGCTCCGTCACCGAACTCTTCTACATGGAAGAGTTCCAAGCCCTGGAAAAAGAATTCCCCAACTTCACCATGCATATTGCCCTCAGCGATCCGCTGCCGGAAGACAACTGGACCGGCCTCACCGGCTTCATCCACCAAGTCGTGCTCGACGAATACCTCGATAAGCACCCCGACCCCACCGAGATCGAATACTACCTCTGCGGCCCGCCCATCATGCTCAAGTGCGTTAACGACATGGTCGATAGCCTCGGCGTCGACCCCGAAATGGTCATGGCCGACGACTTTGGAATTTAGGAAAGGCTTTAGGCTTTGGACCCTGGACTTTAGGAGCCCGGTTTCATGACCGGGCTTTTCTTATCGGTGAAATGGCCGCTGGGTGTGTATCGCGCACACGGACAAACGCGCCCTCTGTTCCAGAGAGGCACGTCCTACACCGCTGAATGGCCAAGCCGCGCGAATCCTGCAACTGTAGGACGTGCCTCCCGGAGGGGGCACGTATTCGCAGGAATGCACGGCAACATTGGGGGAATAAAAAAAGCGCCCCGGAACGGGACGCTTTCATCAATCGTGGTTAAGACCGGGATTAGCCGACAATAACGTTGATCAGGTCGAGCACCTTGCAGGAGTAGCCCCACTCGTTGTCGTACCAGGAAACCACTTTGACGAACGTGCCGTCGAGCTGGATGCCGGCTTTGGCATCGAACACGGAAACGCACTCTTCATCGCGGAAGTCGGTGGAAACCACCGCTTCTTCGGTGTAGCCGAGGATGCCTTTCATGGCGCCTTCGGAAGCTTCCTTCATGGCCGCACAGATATCTTCATAGGAGGTTTCATTCTTCAGGGTGACGGTCAGGTCAACCACGGAAACGTCGGAGGTCGGAACGCGGAAAGCCATGCCGGTCAACTTGCCGTTGAGTTCCGGAATCACCTTGCCAACCGCTTTGGCGGCACCGGTGGAAGACGGAATGATGTTTTCCAGGATACCGCGCCCGCCGCGCCAGTCCTTCATGGAAGGCCCGTCAACGGTTTTCTGGGTTGCGGTTGCCGCGTGGATGGTGGTCATCAGACCTTTGTCGATGCCGAACTTGTCGTTCAGTACCTTGGCGATCGGAGCCAGGCAGTTGGTGGTGCAGGAAGCGTTGGAAACAATATCCTGCCCCGCATAGGAGTCGGTGTTGACGCCGCAGACGAACATGGGGGTGGCATCCTTGGAAGGAGCGGAAAGAACCACTTTCTTCGCGCCGGCTTCGATGTGCTTGCGCGCGGTCTCGTCGGTCAGGAAGAATCCAGTGGACTCAACAACCACCTCGGCTTCGATTTCACCCCATTTGAGGTTGGCCGGATCGCGCTCGGCGGTGATGCGGATGGCCTTGCCGTTCACGACGAGGGAACCTTCTTTTACTTCAACAGAACCATTGAAACGACCGTGTACAGAGTCGTACTTGAGCATGTATGCGAGATAGTCAACGTCGAGCAGATCGTTGATTCCCACAATCTCGATGTCTTCGCGGGCCGCCGCTGCGCGGAAAACCATGCGTCCGATACGGCCGAAACCGTTAATACCAATTTTAGTAGCCATGTTTAGCACCTTCCTTTTAGGGTTTGGAACAAACGTCCCTTTTAAAAACGAGCGGGAACACTACCCAACCGCATCATTTGCGTCAACCTCGTACACCGCTTTTTCAACGAATTCCAAGACCCTTTAAAACCCATCCGGAATTTGGCAAACCCCCTGTATTCGCTTGCGTTCCGGCGTCCTAAACCCGTATCTTGCCCGATCCTATCAATTGCGGAGTTTAATGATGATATTTAAGGTATTGGGAATAGGACTGTCCTTGATGCTTGCCTGCACCGCCCATGCCGGCGAAGTGCAATCCATTATCGACAAAGCCATGATCGGCTTGACGGTCAAGGTTTCCGCCGACCCCTACTCCCGCACCATCGAAAAGATGTTCATTGGCTATGACGGCCAAGGCAAACCCAAGGTCGGGATCGCCTACCGCAAGATCGAATCCTTCAAACCCATTACCGGTATCGTGATTATCGAAAAAACCGCCGATGGCTTTGTACTGAAGGAAGCTCTTTTCCCCGACATTGGAAAAATAAAAAACGCCAAGGATCGCAAGCAGGTTCTTACCATACTTAAGCAGTTCAAGGGCATTCCATTCGATCCGCATGCCGAAAAGTCGGCGGTCGACGGACTGAGCGGTGCCACGCGCTACGGGTTTAAAACTTCTGGCTATCTCAATTATATGACGCGCAGGGTTGCCCTCGAAATGGAATCCCAGCCCGACTGGCCGATAAAAATGTAGCCATGTTGCGCCACATTAAAACCAACTGGCCGGATCTGCTCCATTTCCAACCCTTGGAAACGCCCTTCCCCGCACCGGAACGCATTTTCCCCGGGCTGGAAGAGATCGACCCCGAAACCTTCCCGGCGTTCCTCGACGAAATTGGGCTGGTTGGCATGGGAGGCAGCGGATTCCCCGCCTCGGAGAAAATACGTGCCAGCATCGGGGCTCATACCCTCGTCATCAACGGCGTCGAATGCGAACCAGGAATCACCGTCGACCAAACCATATTGCTACACCACCCCCTCTGGGTTCAGGCAGGCGCCAACGCCTGCGCCAAGGCCATCGGGGCAACGCAGGTCGTTCTTGCGGTTAAGAACAACCCAGATCATATTTCCAGGTTTCGGGTGCTCTATCCCGAGTACGACATAGCTCCCTTTCCCGACCGCTATCCCGCCGGCGCGGAAAAACTGATCCTCAAAAAGCTGACCGGGAAAATGCCGCCCCCCGGCGTCCGCCCCTACCAGATGGGCTATCTGGTTCAAAATGCCGTCTCGCTTCGCGCCATTGGCCGCGCGATTGTTGATGGCATTCCCGTCGTCGAACGGCCTTTGACCCTAACCATGCCCTCGACTGGCTTCTACAAAAACATCATCGCCCCCCTCGGCTTGCCGATCCGCGACGTGCTGGAGGCCTTCAACCTGCCCTTTGATCCGGAAGCCCATCTCATCTCCGCCTCTGGCTTGATGATGGGCAACGAAGTTGGACTCGACGACTGCATCGAAAAAACCACGCTCTCCCTGATTATTCTGGAGCGCAGCAAACTGGAGGAAAAGGAGCGCGGATGCATCCGGTGCGGAACCTGCAACACCGCCTGTCCGCTCGGGCTACACCCCTACGCCCTCGTTGAGCGAATCAAAAAGGGAAGGACGAAATCCCCAGCGTTTAAAGCGCAAATGACCGAATGTTTTTTGTGCGGCGTCTGTTCAGCCGTCTGCCCATCGCACATTCCGCTTATCCGAACCTTGGAGGAGGGCAAGCAATGCCTATAGCCAGTCCCTTCCTCCGCATGGGTGCACGCAGCTCCGGCATGGTCGCATGGGCGATGGCCGCGCTGATGGTTCCAGCCACCTTCTACAGCATACTCTACCACTCACTCTTCATTTTCCAGATGATCGGCTATGCCCTGCTCGGCATGGTGGCTGAAGGAATCTATGTATTGATCGTCCGCAGGAAGCTGCAATTGAACAGCATCGCCTCCGGCCTAACGGTCGCTTTAATCGCCGCCAGCGTACCGCCCTCGATGCCATTTCTGCCGATGCTTTCCTCCATCCTGCTGGCCATTTGGATGATGAAGCTTCCCATGGCGGGAATTCCCCTGCGCTTCAACGCCGCCATGGCCGGACGACTGTTCCTCATGCTCGTCTATTCCAGCCATGTGGTCGCTTGGGGCACACCCACCGCCGATGTCATTTCCACGGCCACTCCGCAGGAACTCTACCGAAGCGAAGGCTTCGCTCTTGAGCTGCCGCAACTTCTGTTTGGCCGGGTCGGCGGAATATGGGAAGAACTGTTCCTGCTCGTTCCCGGCAGCCCTGGCGAAACATTCCCCCTCATTATCCTGTTGCTCGGAGCCGTTCTCTGCTGGAAAGGCATCGTAGCCTGGCGCACCCCCATCGCATTTTTGATCTCCTTCGGCATCACCACCGCCCTGTGCGGAAATTCACCGATGTTCAACCTCTTTTCCGCGGCAACCATTTTCAGCGCGGTCTTCATTGTTTCCGACCCGGTTTCCACGCCCATGAGCAAAAGCGGAAAAATCGCATGCGGCATCATCATCGGAGTCAGCAACGCCCTGCTCCGACACTTCACCTACTATACCGAAGCCATCGTCTACGCCGTCCTGCTAGGCAACCTGTTCACCCCCCTGCTCGACCGCATCGCGTTCGCCGCTCAGGGTTGGCGCTTGCAGCGGCGACGGTAGTACGAACATCCTGCCCGTGACAGGGGCAAGATGCCTGTGCTACAAACACTCAATGGAAACCGATCCTTCAGATATGAACCCGAAGCAACCAACACTCGCCTACGCACTGGGGCGCAAGGCTTCTCCGCTCTTTTTCAAGGCGAATTGGATTATGAAATCCCTAACCGGCTCGGAATCCGAAAAGATTGCCGCGGAATTCCAAATGGGCTACCTGCTCGCGCAGGTCTACGAGGAAAAGATTCCCGCCGCCGAAAACAACCGGCTTTCCGAAATCGCCGGGAAACTTGTTTCCAGCCTCCGGAACAAGGAGCGAAAGTTTACGTTCAAGTGCGACCGATCCGGCGTACCCAACGCCCTCGCCATTCCCGGCGGCTTCGTCTACCTCTCGGAAAACCTGTTCGACCTGTGCGGCGAGGATATCGATGCCATCGCCTTTGTGCTGGCGCACGAAATCGCCCACACCATCCACGGCGACGCCAACAAGCGCTTTCTCACCAAGACCGCCATCAACGGACTGCTACGCCTGCGTACGCGCGGTGTCAGCCCGCCCATACAGCAACTGCTCGCCCACTTGGTGCAGCAAGGCTATTCGAGGGATCAGGAATTCCGCGCGGATCGCTTCGCCGTTGCGCTC
The DNA here is from genome assembly GCA_030630445.1 of Kiritimatiellales bacterium. Taxonomy (GTDB): domain Bacteria; phylum Verrucomicrobiota; class Kiritimatiellia; order Kiritimatiellales; family Pontiellaceae; genus Pontiella. Next base: position 15,180 of record DAOVNC010000003.1, read on the forward strand.
ACCAAAGCGTCGGGATTTGATCCGGCAGGCGGCTGCCGCCTGTTTGCCCTGCTTGGGGAAAGCGACGGGGACGTCGCTTCTACGATGGGCGCCTACTTCTCATCCCACCCGGCCCTGGATGATCGCATTGAACGCATCAACCGCCGGATACGGGAAATTTGAATCCTCTTCCGCGACCCGTTCGGGATTGCTCACTTCTTCCGTCGCGGATGTGGCTTCGGCTTGGGTTCTGGCAACTCTTTGACGGTCAGCTTCACCAAGTTTCCCATCCATTCCCTATCCTCAAGCTGATCTTCTATAAGAAAATATGGCTTTGCGCCTGGGTAGGGAGGAGCTTCAACTACATCTTCGATAAATGATCGGCCCGCGTCGGTCGGTTTTAGAAACAATTGGTCGTTGCATACCAGGGCCATTATTTTCCCATCGCAATAAAGAGCATACTCGCCAAACATGGCCTTGTATGTGATCTCGCCTGCATCTTCCATTTGTTCAGCGATGAATTCAACAATGTGCAAACCTGATGCCATTCCAGCTCCTTTCCTATCCCGGGGTCGTTTCAGATTCTTCTTTGCCCTCTTCGGTTGAAGCTTCCGGCTCGGGCGTGGTCGTTTCCTTTTGGACCTCTTCCTGGACGCTGCGGATTTCCTTTTCGAGATCCTCTTTGCCCTTCTTGAATTCGCCGAGGCTCTTGCCCAGCGAACGCGAGAGTTCGGGAAGCTTCTTTGCGCCGAACAGCAACAGGATGATGAAAAGGATCAGCAGCACTTCCGGGCCGCCCTGCATTCCGGGTATTAAAGCGATTGCACTCATGGTCTCCTCCTAATATGAAGCCGACGTTCCTGCGTCGGGCTTGTACAAAATAAACACCTGCGTTGGTCCGGTGCCTTGTGCCGCGCGAATCTCCAACGTTTCGCCTTTCATGGATGCCAGCAGGCGAAAGGACTGTTTCGCCATCTCGGCCTTGGTGACCTGCCACCCGTGGGTAGCCAAAACATTATTATATCGGCGAAGAACCGTCTTGAATTCCATCTTCGTTTTTAGGCCAACCCCAATCAAAGAGCTTTGTGGAATTCGCCCATGTGCATCGAGCTCCATCAGACCTTCCAGCAACAGGTACTCGGGAAACTGCAGGGATTCCGGGCGCAGCCCCGCTTCCAGAAAGAGCATGACATCCTCTTCATGGATAACGGCCGGCTTTTCCGCCGAAGCACAACCCCAAAGCAAGAGGAGCGCCACGATCTGAAAAATGCAAACTGAAAGTCGTCGAGCCATAAAATTCTTTTTAGGTTCAGTATTCAAGTAAAGCGGTTCCTGCCTAAAGCCCTGATGCACCGGTGATCCATTCCCGATAGGCATCCCACAACGCGGAACCACCCAGCACCCAAATGATGGCTGCCAGCGCAATGTACGGACCGAACGGAATCTTGCTCTGCAACTCCTTCTTGCCGGTTGCAATAAAGGTGACTCCAATAATGGAACCGAGCAGCGACGAAACAAAGACGATAAACACGATCGACTCCAAACCGAGAAACGCACCCAGTGCCCCCATCAGTTTGACGTCGCCAAAGCCCATCGCATCCTTTTTCAGGATCAACTTGCCAAAGAAGCCGACAGACCAGAGCAACCCGAAACCAAAGGCCATGCCGATGAGCGACTGGATCAATCCGGCAATATGACCTTCCACGCCATGCATGGAGGGAATCAGGAAACTAATGATGGGGCCAACGATCATTCCACCGATGGTGCAGCGGTCGGGAATCCACATCTCATCGATATCCACAAAACTGCCCAATACCAGACCAAACATCAGTACCCAGTAAGCGACGAAACTAAAATCCAACCCGCTTTCCACAAACAACGGATGCTTCAGCCAAACCCAGACAAACAAGATCGCGGTGAGCAGTTCGATGGAGGGATAGCGTGCGGAGATCGGGGCTTTGCACTCGCGGCATTTTGCGCCTAGCATCAGCCATCCAAAAATCGGGATATTGTCATACCACTTGATGTCGGTCATGCACTTCGGGCAGCGCGACCGCGGTTTCACCACCGATAGCTCGGCGGGTATGCGATAGATGCAAACGTTCAGGAAACTGCCTAGGCAGGCCCCAAACATGAACACGACAAATGTGAAGTACCAATCAATAAATTCCATGCGTCTGTTTTCCGTATTACGTATTACGTATTGCGTATTGCGTATTGCGAGACTGCCGGGGGTAGTAGGCAATACGAAGTACGATTATTTCCCGTATACTGCACTTTCAAGCGCCTTCCGCATCGCCGGAACCGACGGTTCCTCGCCCGTCCAGATTTCGAAGGCGCGCGCACCTTGATGCAAGAGCATCCCCAGACCATTAGCAATCTCTGCGCCAGCCTCGCGTGCGGTAGCGAGGAATGCGGTTTCCGGATACATGTAGATGAGGTCGAAAACGCGTTGTCCTGCGCGGAACGCCTCCGGCGGCAGCAGCGACGAGTCGTCTTTCTTCATGCCAACAGGGGAAGCCTGCACCACTAGGTCGACCGCACGGCACAGTTCAATTTGCTCCGGTTTTTCCAAGGCTTGAACCACTTCTACCTGAGGGGTCAGTCCTATTATTTCGTCATTTAGCTTTTGAACCCGTTCCGCATCGATATCGGCGAGCACGAGGTGTTTTACTCCCTGGCTCGCCGCTTGCAATGCAGTTGCCCGCCCTGCTCCGCCGCAGCCGAGCACAAAGACCGAGTCCCCTTCGACTGTTTTTCCAAAGGCCTCTTCCAGCGCCTTGAGAAACCCATAACCGTCGGTGTTATGCCCGACCATGCCGTCTTCGTTAAACTCGATGGTATTGGCCGCGCCGAAAAGCCTGGCGCTTTCGTCGAGCTTTTCCAATCCGTGGAAAGCAATCTCCTTGTGCGGCACGGTCAGGTTGACGCCCGCAAAGCCCATCAGCGCAATTGCAGGCAGGACTTCCATCAACCGATCGGGATGAACGTCGAGTGCCAAGTAGATCCCATCGAAGCCCAACTCCCGCATCGATGCATTATGCATTACCGGCGACAGCGTGTGCCCGATCGGGTGCCCCAGCACGGCAAACGGCTTGGTGTGTCCGCTCAGATTCATTTATACATTCTCCGCTATGATCGCGTGACACCTATTCAACCCGGCCACAATGGCCTTGACTGCCGCCTGGTCAATATTGGAGTCGGATCCAACTCCAAAAACAACGCCCCTTTCCGGGATTTCAAGCGGCACATACGCCATGGCTTTCGCATCCGCTCCTTCCCCGATGGCCTGTTCATGATAGTCGTTGACGCTGAAAGCCACCTCCACAATCTGGTTGATGGCGTTCACGAATGCCGAGATCGGGCCGTTGCCATCGGCTTCAACCATTTTCTCTTCGCCATTAACCTTCACCTTCACTTCACCGTGGATGAAGGTCGGATCATTATCGTCAGGACGCGGCCAGTAGCCGACTAGCTCGTACGGTCCTTCCGGCGAAACAAACTCGTTCTGGAATACCGTGTGCACTTCGTCCGCACTGATTTCGCGACCGACCGATTCGCTATAGCTTTGGACATGTCGGCCAAGCTCCGGTTGCATCGCCTTCGGGATCTCAATGCCAAAGTCCTGTTCAAGCACCCATGCAATCCCGCCCTTGCCGGACTGCGAGTTGATGCGGATGAGCCGTTCGAACTTGCGGCCGAGGTCGGCCGGGTCGATGTGGAGATACGGAATCTTCCAGCCCATGCCAAAGCGTTCGGGCGCTTCGGAAAGTTTGTGCACGCCTTTGTTGATGGCATCTTGGTGCGACCCGGAAAATGCGGTAAAGGCATACGCACCCGCATACGGCTGGCGATAGTAGATCGGCATGCCGGTCAAGCGTTCAACCGTTTCCGCGACATGCGCGAGATCGGAAAAATCCATCCCCGTGTCAATGCCGCGCGCGTAGAGGTTGTTGATACAGGTCACGAGGTCGACGTTGCCCGTCCGCTCGCCGTGCCCGAAGAGCGTGCCCTCGACGCGGTCGGCACCCGCCATGAGCGCAAGCTCCGTAGCGGCCACGGCCATGCCTTGGTCGTTGTGCGAGTGGAGCGAAACCGTGACGCAATCGCGCCGCGAAAAGTTGCGGCAGAAATATTCAATCATATCCGCATAATGGTTCGGAGGGCGGCGCTCGACAGTGGCCGGGAGATTCATGATAAGCGGCTTTTCGGGCGTTCCCTTGCCCCATGCATCAAATACCGCTTCACAGATTTCGAGACCGAATCCGAGATCGGTGTCCGTGAACTCTTCGGGCGAAAATTCATAGCGGATGTCCGACTCCGACATCGCATCGGCCAGCTCGCGAATCTGTTTCGTGGCCGCCACCACCGTTTCGACGGTCTGCGCACGATCCAATCCAAAAACCTGCGTCATGTGGAGTTCCGACGGGGCGATGTAGGCATGCACGATGCCCTGCTTGCAACCCTTGAACGCCTCCAAGGTTCGTTCGATCAAATGAGGCCGGCACTGCGTAAGCCCCATAATGAAGACATCGTCCGGAATAAGATTCTCCTCGATCAAACGACGGAAGAAATCAAACTCATCCTTACTGGCCGAAGGGAAGCCGACTTCGATGTGCTTGAAGCCGATATCGCAGAGCATCTTGAAATATTCGAGTTTTTGATCCGGACCCATCGGATCGGGCAGCGCCTGGTTTCCATCGCGCATATCCACCGAACACCATTGCGGCGAGGTGGTAATGCTCTTGCTGGGCCATTGGCGGTCGGGAAGATTGATCATCTCCGGAATCTTGTATTTTGGTACACTCATTTTTCTCTCCTAAAATGGGGTGTAATCTAAACAACCCCGGTTTTATTATCCATTCTATTTCCTTAAAAAGCTTAGCTTTTACGTGGGGCAGACTTTCCAGTCTGCCCAGCGCAGGCTGGAAAGCCCGCGCCACAACAACACAAAAAAGCCTCCACAGGTTTCCCGGCGGAGGCTTTCCAAATCGGTTTGTTCAACAAACTACAGGCAGGCCACCTCCGCAGGATCATTCCCAGTGAGTAGTAGGCCTAGCAAGTTGTTGAATTCTGTTTTCATAACGATGCGGAACATAGGCTCCGCCCCTTGAACTGTCAAACCCCAATAGGTTTCATTTCCAACTGACTGGAACCCACTATTGCTCCTGCATGAATATATTGTGACTCAGCAGGAGGGGTTGATGGCCGCAAAGGAAGGAATAACGCGAATGGTGTAGAGAACGCTTCACCCCGCAGGGGAAAGCGTTGCCCTGCCGCAAAGCACCGCCTCCCTTCGGGTAGGCGGTCTCTACACCTCGACTGATCGTCTCAATATTTATCCGCCGGATCTATAGTGGTGGGTTGAAATATGAACTCCTAGTTTCAAATGGATGGGAATTGTGCCTATGCTGTCGCCAATATTTAACAACGGAAAGGAACGGTTATGGAATCACTCGAAGGAAAGAAGGCTCCGGCATTTACGCTGGAAGGCAGCGACGGAAAGAGACATTCGATCAAGGACTATGCCGGAAAGAAGGTCGTCATCTATTTCTACCCACGAGACAATACGCCGGGTTGCACCAAGGAATCATGCGGCTTCCGAGATTTGAACAAGGATATCGCTGGCTTGAATACGGTGGTGCTCGGCGTGAGCAAGGACAGCCTCGCCTCGCACGACAAGTTTATCGAAAAGTTCAACCTGCCCTTCGTACTGCTCTCCGACCCCGACACTAAAATGATGGAGAAATATGACGCGTTCGGCGAAAAGGTGCTCTACGGCAAAATCTCGCTCGGCACCATCCGCTCGACCGTGATCGTCGATGAAAAGGGCGTGGTCATCAAGCACTGGCGCAAGGTTCCCAAGGCCGAAGCCCACCCGCAAAAGGTGCTGGAGGTTCTGCAAGGCCTGTAGGCCTCAAACGTAGACGGAGCATCCTGCTCCGTTCAGGAAGAACACAGGGCATTTCTACCCGTTGCAAGGATGAAGCAATGCACAAGCCCACTCCAACGGAGCAGGATGCTCCGTCTACAAAAGCACCCCTGATTCCAGAGGCGTTTTTTCTCTTCCTAAATGCTGTCATTGCCTACACATCTCTTTTAATGTGCCCAAAGATTGGAACGGAGCAATCCGCCTAGTCTGGCACAACATCTGCGTATGTGATGGGGTGTTTATCTTTAACCATAAAGGGGCAAGTCATGAGTAAGTGGACTAAAACAGCTAGATGGATCTGTATCGCATGTATGCTCGGCGCATCTGGAAATCTCTTCGCGCAAGAGGATCACTTGATCGAAAACCAGCGCACTAACATTATCTATAATACAGAATGGGGAGATACCTATCTCGGCAAGTACACTGATGGCAACGGCCTATACGTCACAAATCCAGCAACATTGACGAGCAAAGGTAATGCGTATGTTGGTTTTCTGCCTTCTGCTTCCAACAATACAGCTTGGGTAAGCACTGGAGTATCCTCATGGATTATTGATGGCTCATTACAGATTGGCGGGACAAATAATGCAGGCAACACGGTTACTGTCCAAGACAGGGGCACAATCGAAATCGAAGGCCTTTCAATTCTTGGCGCGGCGAATGGAAACACTTTTACATTGGGAACCAATGGAACGCTTTATGTGAAGTCTGATTTCAACGCTTCCATGGACGGCTTTATTTATGAAGCCGAGAATACTCTAAAAGTGGGGGGAGAACTAAGCGGGCTGGATAATGTCGAGGAAAGACGAATTGTCAGCTTGATTGGCTCAAACGCCACATGGAGCTTTGGGGGAGACCTGCTTACTATCGGCGGTCTATCAGATTCAAACCATGTGTCTTTTGAATCGGGCGCAACCGTTTCAGTCAGTAATGCAACCCTAGGAGCTGGCGGAGACTACAACTCATTAGCAATCACGGGTGGCTCAATATTTTCGGTCAGCAATGCCACGCTCGGTGCTGGAGGAGACTTCAACTCAATGACCCTCAGCGACAATGGCACAGCATTTTCGGTCAACAACCTGGCCATCGGCTCCTTAGCCACCATGACCAATGAATTGGTCATTTCCACTGGAGCACGAACCCATATTCTCGATTCGCTCACTATTCAGGGAGCAGGGAATTCTCTACAGGTAACCAACGGGGGTTGGCTTGAAGTAGAAATGGATTTCGATGCCACCATGGCTGGCTTTGAGCTTCAGAATGGTGGTGGACTTGAGGCGCACCGCAATCTAACTCTGGATGCAATTACAAATGGCGTCCGCGTAGTTCTAGACGGAGAAAATGCCTTATGGGATAGGGGTGGGCTGGATCTGAATATCGGGTCTACTTTTACGAATGGCGGGAACAGCCTCGTGGTTGAAAACGGAGCCCGAGCACAAGGGAACCAACTCAACTTTGGAACTTCATCTGCCGGCAACAGCCTAGATGTAACTACTGATGGGGAAGTTCGGGTCGGCACACTCATCGTCGGTAGCGGAAATGACGTTGCCATGGAGCATGGAGGAAACCTCATCATCGAAGGGGGAGGATCAATTCTCGATGGAAACCTGTCGGTCACCAAAGGCGGAAAACTCACCTTTGAGTCAGACTATGATCTCGGCGGCGATGGCACTTTGTATTGGCAAGATGGCGGTATTCTTGAAGCACAAGGAGCAGCTCCCATCTTTAACAGCATGGTCGTTAACGGCGAATATATTGAGTACGGAACCCTCTTTCTACAACGCGGACAAATCCTCGTCCTGAATGGTTCAAATGCCACGTGGAATGCTGCAGCGCACAACCTGCATATTGGCGACCTATCTTCAGGGAACGCCTTGCTCGTCACCAACGGAGCAAATGCCAACGTTAAAAGCATGACCATCGGCGACTTCAAGGAAGGCGGTAACGACAACTTGGTACTCATCACCGGCGACGGCTCGGAAATCCGCAGCTTTGGCGACATTGAAGTTGGAGGACGGCTTCTGGCTGGGGAATGGTATAATGGCGGCATCAGCAACATGATCACAGTGGGCGATGGCGGAACGCTCACCGCACTCGGAACACTGCATAACCGCAACACCACGGGAACCAGCGGTCTGGACATCAAACCTGGCGGAGTCGTGGATGTCCAAGACTACTATCAAGCCAGCGGCGCATATCTAAACATCTATACCGATGCGTCTGGAACCAACGCCGGGCTGTTGCATGCTACAGATACCGCCGAGTTTGAGGCTGGCTCCAAATTTGGTTTCGATGCAATTGCCGCGTTGGATCTTGGCAAGGTCTACACCAACAAAATCGTCGAGGCGGGAACCCTTATTGTTGGAGGAGTAACCAACGCCACGACTGCCAATCTGGGTGCATTGGAAAAGACCGGTGGCTTATTGGTCAACTACGAGTTATGGGAACAGGATCAGGATATCTACACCTACTTCATCCGACGCTCCATCGCCGATGTCGGAGGTCTCGATGGCATGCTGGCCGATATTTCCAAGGAAATCGCATGGCTCGCCTCGCAAGGAAACGCCGCGGCGTCGAATCAACTGGTAATCATAGACAACATGGGTAGTGCACAAGAACTGAAGCTTCAGATGGAGCAGATGTATTCCTATAGTCTGCCCACCTACATGCACAACCAAGGTGTATTTGGTGGGATCGACCAGGTACGGGCTCGTGGCACATCTTTCCATGGAACAGCCGACACAAGCGCCCTCCCAAAACCCGATGGCGTAGCGGGACCACATGCCGAAGATCAGGGACTGCATGGCTGGGCCAAGGTCTACGGCAGCTTTGGAAACCGTAGCGAGGACGACAGCTCTGGTTTCGTAGATGGCTACGATGCTCAGGCCTATGGAACCGTCATTGGGCTGGATCAAGCCTTCGGCGATTGGTTGTTTGGTATCGCGGGTGGATTTGCCGGCTCCACATTGGACGGCGACAATGGCGATGAAAGCGATGCCACCACCGGCTATGGAATTCTCTACGCCAACTATGGCACGAAGGACTGGTTTGGCGACCTCGCCTTGAGCTATGGCCTGACGGACATGGACAATACCTCCGGCACGGACTTCGATGTAACGTCCAGCGTGGAGGCCTCCCAGTCCATGTTCTACATCGGCGGTGGATATCAATTCGAAGATGAACCCTCCGGTGCCCTGCTCCGCCCGTTGCTCGGTCTTCAGGTCAGCCAGTTCGATCAGGATGCCTATGCGGAAGAATCCTCCAACGCGCTGGCCAAGGATGTGGACGCCTACGACCGCTGGAGCTATCAGTCCACCTTTGGCGCATCTCTGATATTCCCGAAGGAGGGTCAAAAGGTGGACATGGAACTCCAGCTGCGCACCTACTGGTTGCACGAGTTCAACGGTGATGAAGAAAACGTGGGCTACACGCTCATCGACTCCGGCCTGCCCGGTCAATTCGTGCTGCGCTCGCCCGATCAGAATATCGTCCAACTCGGTACGGGGTTCGTGACGAACTGGAAGACTGGATGGCAACTGCGGGCGGATATCGACGTCCTACTCGGCGGAACCTACACCTCCACAACCATCAGCGGTGCCCTGCTCTACGAGTTTTAAACAACCCATAAACTCCACACGAAAAAACGCCCCCGAAATCCGGAGGCGTTTTTCATGTGGGGCGGACTTTCCAGTCTGCCCCCGCCTGCCGGGAGCAGGCTGGAAAGCCTGCTCCACATTTTCTTAGAGCGCCTTCATGCCGCTCATGGCGTCGCGGAGAAATTCGCCGACTTCCTCGACGAGGTGGCCGCGGATCTGCGCGTTGATTCCAACGAGCGTCTTGTTGTCAACGCTGTTGTCTTTGAGCTCCAGTCCCTTGCCGATCACGTCGGTTCCGATCTGGCTCATGAAATCCTTGAGCATCGGTTCGCAGGCGTGCGCGAAGAGGTAGCAGCCGTATTCGGCGGTGTCGGAAATGACGCGGTTCATTTCGTAGAGTTTCTTCCGCGCAATCGTATTGGCGATCAGCGGCGTTTCGTGGAGCGATTCGTAGTAGGCCGATTCCGGCTCGATTCCGGCTTCGACCATGGCTTCGAACGCCAACTCGACGCCCACCTTGACCATGGCGACCATCAGGATGCCTTTGTCGAAGTATTCCTGCTCGGTGATTTCGACGGTGGCGGCCGGGGTTTGCTCGAAGGTGCTCTTGCCGGTTTCTTCGCGCCAGGTCAGCAGCTTGACATCGTCGTTCGCCCAATCCTCCATCATGGTGCGGGAGAACTCGCCGGAGAAAATGTCGTCCATGTGCTTTTCGAAAAGCGGGCGCATGATTTCCTTAAGGTCTTCGGACAGATCGAAGGCCTTGATTTTGGCGGGGTTGGAGAGGCGGTCCATCATGTTGGTGATGCCGCCTTGCTTGAGCGCTTCGGTGATGGTTTCCCATCCGTACTGGATAAATTTGACGGCCCATCCGGCATCGATGCCTTCGGAGGTCATCTTGTCGAAACAGAGCAATGCGCCCGCCTGCAACATGCCGCAGAGGATGGTCTGCTCGCCCATGAGGTCGGATTTTACTTCCGCCACGAAGGAGGATTCAAGTACGCCGGCGCGGTCGCCGCCCTGCGCGGAACATAAGGCCTTGGCAATTTCAAGGCCGTCGCTGTTGGGATCGTTTTCACGATGCACAGCGATGAGGGTCGGAACGCCGAAGCCGCGCTTGTATTCCTCGCGCACCTCGGAACCGGGCGACTTTGGGGCAACCATGATGACGGTGAGGTCTTTGCGAATCTCGGTACCTTCCTCGACAATGTTGAAGCCGTGGGCATAGGTAAAGGTCGCGCCTTCCTTCATCAGTGGAATAACCGCTTTCACAACGGCGGTGTGCTGCTTGTCGGGCGTGAGGTTCATCACGATGTCGGCAGTCGGCAGCAGTTCTTCGTAGGTGCCGACGGTAAAGCCGTTTTCGGAGGCGTTGAGGAAGGATTGGCGCTTCTCGGCAATCGCCGCGTCGCGAAGCGTGTAGGAAACGTCGAGTCCGCTATCGCGCATGTTCAGGCCTTGGTTGAGCCCCTGTGCTCCGCAACCGACGATGACGATCTTCTTTCCCTTGGCATATTCGCACCCGTTAACGAATTCCGATGCATCCATAAAGCGGCAGGTACCGGCCTCTTGCAACTGGCGGCGCAGCGGCAGCGTATTGAAATAGTTCTTTCCCATTGTTTTCTCCTTGGTTGATTTGAACGGGCGGAAGCTACCCGAACTTTGGTGTTGCGTAAATTGATTTATTATGAATATTATGTTGCGTTTTTTGAAACATATTGCGTATTGCGTATTGCGTATTGCGTATTTTTTCGCGGTCGATGCCGCATGCAAGTAATACGTAGTACGCAATACGCAGTAGGAGTCATAAAACCCATGAATATTCAAGCACTGGAAACATTTATCAGAACAGTGGAGTTGCTGCATTTCGGGCGTGCAAGCCGGGCGTGCAACCTAAGTCCGTCGGCGCTGACACGCACCATCCAACGATTGGAAGAGGAAATTGGCCAAGCTCTTTTCCTGCGCGACAACCGCAGCGTTGCGCTGACGGACGCAGGTCGCCAGCTACTGACCTACGCCCGCAGTGCCGTGATGGAATGGCAACATTTCCAGGAGTCGCTCGCACCCGAAGGCGATAAGGTGACAGGCACAATATCAATCTATGCTTCCATTACGGCGGTATACAGCCTGTTGCCGGATTTGCTGGAAGCCTATCGCTCGGCATTCCCCGAGGTGCATTTGGATCTCCGGACCGGCGATGCCGAAAAGGCGGTCGAACAGGTGTTGAGCGGGGAGATCGATCTGGCCGTCGCGGCGCTACCCGACCGTAGGCAGACGCGGATTGTTTTTATGCCGTTGGCGGAAACCCCGTTGGTTTTCATTGCGCCGCACCCGCTCGACCGGATCGACCTTTCGCAGATTCCGCTGGTGGTTCCACAGTCGGGGCTGGCGCGGCAGCGGCTGGATGCGTGGCTGAAGGAGCACGGCATTGTTCCCGACATTTCCTCCGAGGTTTCGGGCAACGAGGCGTTGATTGCCATGGTGCGGCTAGGAGCGGGGGTCGGCATTGTCCCCCTGCTCGCACTGGAACGCAGTCCGTTTCGCGAGGAGGTCCGGGTGGTTTCCCGCGCACCGAAGCTGGCCCCCTATGTGGTGGGATTGTGCTCCAACAAGCGAACCTTGAAGCGCCCGGCCGTGAAGGCCATGTGGCAATTGACGGAAAAACTGGGAGCCGGGAACTAGAAGGTCAACCCGATTCCGGCATGAAGCCGCGCAGTGCGCGGGTATTCCGTTCCATCGTATACGACGGTATCGTCGATGGATATGGCTGCACCAATATCAACCGACAGCGCCCAGAGGTTGAACCCAACACCGCCGGTCAGCACCCAGCCAATGTCTGCTTCTGCTAGGTTTTTGTAGGTGCCCAGCCGCAAGGCCACCAGTGATAGATCCAGCTCGGTTCCAAACGAGAGCCGCTGCACATTGTAGTTGTTTAGGATGGTGCCCGTTTCGAGCAATTCTAAATCCGATTCCAGCATGAAGCGCTTAACGGGAATCCAGGCGGCGCCGACCGTGACCTGTGGATCGAGAACCACATCCGGCACCCGGATGGTCTCAAGAACCCCATTCAATAAGATCTCTTGGTCATAGCCATCGAAGCGCGGGCTGTTCAGGTTGTGCCCGACCAGCGCAAACTGGAACTTCGGGATTCGATACATCGCGGCAAGGTCGAGTCCAAATGTGACGCTGTCATTGGAGGTATCCAGCGAGTCTTCAAGAATATCGGTATTGTCGTCGTTGAACACCCACACCTGGGTGCCGTAGACCCGTCCAAACAAGGCTTTGGCCGTCACTCCCAGCGAGAAATTGTCGTTCACCGCATAGCCGTAGCTGACCGGCACCTCAACCGCAGCAAACGCGCGGCCCGTGATGGAGGTTCGGTTGTTGGACAACAGATCGCCCACGCCACCGGAGTTTTCAATGATGGACGAAAGCGTGTCGATGGCAGCTTGAATCTGGCCTGAACCAATCGTGCCGTTTTCAATGAGTTCGGTCACCTTGGAATCAATATAGTTGATGACATCCTCGACTGGAGGGCTATTGAAAGCATCGCGGAGCTGTTCCTTCTGGCTATCGGAAAGCGCAGACCCCGGATCGAAAGTGTCCGAAGCCATCGCATCCCGCAAGTCATCGACGATATCCGAAACGGCAATCCCAAGACCAAGCCGAACCAGATCGAGGTCGTTGATCCACCCGCCCATCTGGCCAAAGGCCCGTACGCCGATGCCAAAGTGCCCGATCTGCATGGCGGTGCCGGCGCTTGCGTTGAGCACGATCGTATCGCGGTCGCTAACATTGCCCAACGCGCCCGCCATCGAAAGGAGGTTTTTGACACTTTCTGGCTGATCGAGCTGTGTTTCGAAGTTGTCAAAATCAATCCCTCCGAGGATCTCAAGGTAGTCGCCCAGATCACCGGTCAACGTTGCCCCCAGCCCAATCTCGACCATATTCCAGCCAAAGGCATGCTCTCCAAGGCCATTGTTATCGACGTCGCTTTCCCCTTTGCTGGCCATGAATCCGAGGGCGGCGGGATTGACGAGACCTGCGGCCGCATCGTCGACGGAAGCGACGGTGGCTCCTCCTAGACTTATTCCCCGGGTATCGGAAAAGCTAATGTTCTCGATGGTCGCTGCCGCGCTGCCGCATAGGATGGCAGAAAGCAGAACCGCTTTTGATACTCTGCTGAACGTGCTGGGTTGGATAAGCATTACCGAGCCTCCTTATTTTAACCGGAAAACCGTTGTTTCTATAGCAGGCTTGCTCGGCGGTTTACAGCAAAAAAAAGAAACGCCCCGGCAGGATATGCTGGAGCGCCTCTGGGAAGAATGAAAATCCCTTAATCAGCCAACGGCTTCGGTGCCTTTTTCGCCCGTGCGGATACGGATGCATTCCGGCAAATCGAGGACAAAGATTTTCCCGTCGCCAATGTTGCCGGTGCGCGCACCCTTGATAATGGCGTCGGTAGTGGATCCAACAAACTCATCGTTGACCGCCACCTCCAAGCGAACCTTTTTCAGCAGGTTCACTTCGATATCGGCACCCCGGTAGGATTCGTGATAGCCCTTCTGCTGGCCGCAGCCCATGGCGTTGGTGATGGACATTTTGAAGACGTCGGACTCGTAGAGCGACTGCTTCACCTCGTTAAGTGCTTCGGGCTGGATATATGCAATAATCAGTTTCATGACATGCTCCTTTCAAGTTAGACGTTCGTGAAGAACTGGAATCCATGATAGGCTTCCTGGCCATGTTCGCCAAGGTCGAGACCCCTCACTTCCTCTTCCTTGCTCACACGGATGCCCACGGTTTTCTTGAGGACGAAGAAGATCAGCAGGGCCGCCGGGAAACAGACCGCGCCGTAGGCGAGGACGCCGATGAGCTGGGTCATGAGTGTGTAGTCGGGACTTACTGCCACAAACAATGTCCCGAGGATGCCGCAGACCAAGTGGACTGTGGTTGCACCAACCGGGTCGTCGAGTTTCATGCGGTCGAAGGCCATAACGGAGACCACGGCAATCGCGCCGCAGACCAACCCAATGAGAATGGCCCATCGAACGGACACGACATCTGCACCAGCGGTGATGCCGACGAGCCCGGCCAGGCAACCGTTCAGCACCATCGTCAAGTCGGGCTTTTTCTGGATCGTCCAGGATGCCGCCATCGAACCGATAATGCCGGCTGCCGCAGCCAAGCAGGTGGTGACGAGCACATAGGACACCGCGCCCGGATCGGCGGAGAGTACAGAACCCCCGTTGAAACCGAACCAACCCAGCCACAGCAGGAATGCGCCAATCGTGAGCAA
>DAOVNC010000117.1 GCA_030630445.1 Kiritimatiellales bacterium
GGTTGTGATCTGTTGCTGGAGGGTTTCGATCTCGTTTGGCCAGGTGTTGCGCATGCCGGAAAATGCGGAGGCCAGCGCCGCGCCGTCTTCGGGCTCGAAGGTCCAGGCTTCCGGCAGGATGTCGCGCATGCCGTCGCGGTGGCTACCGAGCACGGGGATTCCCCGGACAAGCGCTTCGAGCATCACGAGCGGGACACCTTCGAAGCGCGACGGAAGCATGAGGAAGTCGATTTGGTTGTAGAAGGCTTCGCTATCGTCCTGCCAGAGGAGGAGGGTAATGTTTTCTTTTCCTGAAACCAGTGCGCGCAACTTGTTCCCGTCGGGGCCGTCGCCGGCAATGAGCAGGTGGCAATCCATAAAAGCTTCGGGGAAGCCAAGAAAGGTGCGCACCATGAAGTTTTGTTGCTTTTGATTGAATTCCACTCGGCCTAAGAGGCCGAGCGTGAGGCGTGAGCCGTGAGGGGGGAGGGGGGAGGGGGGAGGAGGCTTTGGGCTTTTGGGGATGCCGTTGGGAACGATGTCGATAGGAACGGTGGTGCCTCGTTCAATCAGCAGGGTCTTCATGCTTTCACTAATGACGATGTAGCGGGTGGGCTGGTTGAGCAGGGATTGGTTGATGCGGTCGCGCACTGCTCCGAACTTGGCCCCCATTTGTTGCAGGGTATGGGGGAGGGCGAGGTAGCTGATGCATTCGATGCCGGCCTTGCGCGCGGTGGCCACGCCTCGTGCGGACTGGGCGATGTCGCCTTGGATGCAGAGCACGAGGTCGGGATCGAGCGATTTTAGCTGTTGGGAGGTGCAGGGGGCTTTCAGTACGGTGAGGCTCGCCAGTCTTTCCGCCAGTTGGCGGTTGGCGGGATTGATCATGCACGCGACCTCCAGCAGGGGATCGGCGGCGAGCGCCTCGATTCCGTGGCAGGCCATCGCTTGGTGGCCGCCAAAGTCGGGGTTGTCGTCGTATACCAGAATTTTCACGAGGCTCTGAACCCCGCGTGGGCGATCACGTTCAACTCCCATAAGAAATTTTCCGAGCTCAAGGCAACGTTCTCCATTAAGAAAATGCATGCATAGCATAGATTAAACCTGCACTACGTCAAGTTTACATCCGCCACTCCGTCGTGACAGGACTGATTCATATTGTCTGGAAATGATAAACCACTAATCCTCACTAATTGACACTAATCCACGGCGGAGTTATTAGTGCAGATTAGTGAAAATTAGTGGTTAAACAGATCCGTTGAAATGCCGTGTTTAGAGTCTATATGAATCAGTCATGCCGTCGTGACGAAAAATAAGGATTGTCCCGGATTGACACAGGTTGGATCCAGACCCTATCTTGAATGGTCAAACCATTTAAAGTAAAGGGGTGCGGATCGTGTTTAAGCCGGTTAAGCAAAACAGAATTTTCCAGGATGTCGTGGAGCAGATCCAGGATGCGATTATCAGTGGGCAGTTGGCGGCCGGCGAAAAGCTGCCGCCGGAACGCGAGCTGAAGGAGGCGTTTTCGATTAGCCGCGGCACCTTGCGCGAAGCGTTGCGGGTTTTGGAGCAAAAGCGCTTGATCGATATTCAACTGGGGGCCGGCGGCGGCGCCATTGTGCGGGAGGTGACGCCGGAGGTGATCGTGGATGGCCTTTCGTTGCTGGTGCGCAGCCAGAAGGTTCCTTTGGAATACCTGAAAGAGTTCCGGTTGGATATCGAGGGCAACATTGCGCGGTTCGCCGCGGAACGGGCCAGCGCGGAGGATGTTGCGGGGCTGCGGGATATTTTGAAACGGGCCAAGGACAGTCTGGATCGCCACGAGGGTTGGGAGGCCTATGTCCAGGCCGATGCGCGTCTCCACATGACCCTGGCGCGAATCACGGGCAACACGATCTACGAGTATATCCAGACCGCGATCCATGAAAACATCAACCGCTATTATGCCGAGTTTCTGGAGCACGAAGAGTCCGTGCTTTGCCATCACTACAAGGATTTGTGCGAGATTGTGGATGCCGTGGCCCATGGCGACGGCGAGACAGCCTGCGGCAAGATGCGGTTGCATCTGAACCGGCTGGGCCAATGAGCGATTAAATAGTGCAGGAGGAAAACGATGACGAAAATCAATATTGAAAAGATTAGCCAGGAGGCCGCAGAGCTGGCCAAGGCGTGGCAGGAGAAAGCCAACGAATTGCTGACGCCCGCCGAGAAAAAGGTGCAGAAAAAAATGGCGGGTCTGTTGACCCATCCGACGGACAAGGTTTTGCTGACGATGATGTTCGACCAAAGCTTCCGCACCCAAAACCGGAAGCGCGTGGCGGACCAGGTGAACGAATTGTTGCACGAGTGCGGAATTCCAAACTTTCTGGGCCCGCTTGAAAAAGGGCTGTTCCATCTCTTTATCCATATTGGACGGCATTTGCCCGCCATTTCCGTGCCGGCCATTGTGGGGCAGATTCGCAAAGACAGCCGTCGGACGATCGTGCCGGGCGAAGAGGCTCCCTTCATGGCGCACCTTGCCAAGCGGAAAGCCGAAGGCGTACGGATGAATATCAACCACATCGGCGAGGCGGTCCTCGGTGAAGCGGAAGCAAGCCACCGTCTGAAAAGCTATTTGGCCGACCTTGAAAACCCCGCGATCGAGCAGATTTCAATCAAGATTTCCACGATCTATTCCCAGATCCAGCCACTGGCCTTCGACCAGACCATCGATGAATTGGTGGAGCGCCTGACCACGGTCTACCGCGTGGCGCGGGACAATCCGTTCACCAAGGCGGACGGAACCACCAAGCCCAAGTTTGTGAACTTGGATATGGAGGAATACCGAGATCTCGACCTCACCGCCGCCGCCTTCATGAAGACGCTGTCGCTGGAGGAATTCAAGATGGTCGAAGCCGGCATCGTGCTGCAGGCCTACGTCCCCGATTCATACAACAAGATGAAGAAGCTCACCGCCTGGGCGAAGGAACGCGTGGCCGCCGGCGGTGCGCCGATGAACATCCGGATCGTGAAAGGCGCCAACATGGAGATGGAGCAGGTGGAGTCTTCGCTGATGAACTGGCCGTTGGCGCCGTACGACAACAAGCGCGAGGTGGATGCCAACTACAAGCGCATGGTGCTCTTCGGCATGCAGCCGGAAAACATCGCCGCCGTTAGCTTGGGGATTGCCTCGCACAACCTGTTCGAGCAGGCCTTCGCCAGCACCGTGGCCAAGCATTATGGTGTGAGCGACCGCCTGACGTACGAGCTGCTCGAAGGCATGGGCGACCACGTCCGCCGCGCCATACAGCAGACCTCCGGCAATGTATTGCTCTACGCGCCGGTCGCCGAAAAGGACCAGTTCATCAACGCCATTGCCTATCTGATTCGGCGCCTGGACGAGAACACCTCGGAGGAAAACTTCCTGCGCTATGCCTGCGACCTCAAGACGGATTCCGGGAAATGGGAGTTCCTGCACCAGCAATACCTCGACGCCGTGGCATCCATCGACGAAGCGCGCACCGAACCGACCCGCACGCAGGATCGCTCGACCGAAACCTTTCCGGAACAAATGGGCACCTTCCACGAAGGGAACTTTACCAACGAACCCGACACCGATTGGAGCCGGCCCGGCAACCGGGCGTGGGCCGAAGCGGTTCGCGAAAAATGGATGAATATCGCCAAGAACGGTCCGCTGCACGTGCCGGTGGTGATCGATGGCGAAGAGCTGTTCGAGGATCTCAAGACGCGCGGCGCGTTCGATCCAAACCGGGAGAACGAAAAGATCCACACCTACGACTATGCCATGGCCTCGGTCGAGGACGCCGAGCGCGCCATCGCAACGGCGGTTGCCGACCCGGATGGCTGGCGCTCGAAAACCTATGCGGAGCGCAACGCGATCCTTTCGCAGGTGGCGATGGAGCTTCGCACCGGCCGCGGCGACCTGATGGGTGCGGCGGCGCTCGACACCGGCAAGGTGTTGAGCGAAGCCGATGTCGAAATTTCGGAAGCCATCGACTTTGCCGAATACTACCCTTTTACGGCTCAGGCGTTCGACGACCTTGAACATGTCGAGGCCAGGCCGGAGGGCGTGGGGCTGGTGATTTCGCCATGGAACTTCCCGATTGCGATTCCTTGCGGCGGTGTTCTTTCGATGCTGAC
This sequence comes from Kiritimatiellales bacterium, assembly GCA_030630445.1. Lineage (GTDB taxonomy): Bacteria > Verrucomicrobiota > Kiritimatiellia > Kiritimatiellales > Pontiellaceae > Pontiella. Next base: position 4,120 of record DAOVNC010000117.1, read on the forward strand.
GGCCGGAAATACGGTGATCTTTAAACCCGCATCGGACTCGGTGCTCGTGGCCCATGAGTTGTGCAAATGCATTTGGAAGGCCGGGGTCTCCAAGAAGGTGCTGCAATTTGTGCCGTGTTCGGGCGCAAGTGTTGGCCCGACGCTGACCCGGCACCCGTCCGTCAATAGTGTGATTCTGACGGGTAGCACCGAAACCGGAATGGACATGCTCAGCGTGCGCCCCGACATTCAACTGGCGGCCGAAACCGGGGGCAAGAACGCGACGATCGTTTCCGCCATGTCCGACCGCGACCAGGCGATTGCCAATATCGTGCAGTCCGCCTTCAGCAACTGCGGACAGAAATGTTCGGCGACCTCGCTGGCGATTCTCGATAAGGAGCTCTACCACGACGAGCTGTTCCGCCAGCAACTGGTGGATGCCGCGCAAAGTCTTTCCGTTGGTTCGGCCTGGGACTTCAAGAACAAGCTGGCCACACTCATTAAGCCACCGACCGGCGATCTGCTGCGCGGACTCACCGAGCTTGAGCCCGGCGAGGAGTGGGCGCTCAAACCGGAGTGCGTCGATGGCAACCCCTATATCTGGAGCCCCGGCATCAAGTGGGGCGTACAGCGCGGAAGCTATACGCACCTGACCGAATTCTTCGGGCCGGTGCTGGGTGTGATGTGCTCCGACGATCTGGACATGGCTATCGACATGGCCAACGAACCCGGCTACGGATTGACCTCCGGACTGGAAAGCCTCGACAAGCGCGAGCAGAACGTTTGGAAGTCGCGCATTCTTGCCGGCAACCTCTACATCAACCGCGGCACCACCGGTGCCATTGTGCTGCGCCAGCCGTTCGGCGGCATGCGCAAGTCGGCCATTGGCGCCGGCATCAAGGCGGGCGGCCCCAACTATGTGACCCAGTTCATGGAGTTCAAGGACACGGCCCTGCCGCCGGAAAACGGGGTTTTGCAGGAGCATCGCCTGATGCGCGTCGTGCAGGATTGGCAGTCGCAGGTACTCTGGGGATCGCTGGCGGAACATGCGGAGGATCTCACCAAGGCCGCGCGCGCAACGCTGAGCTATCTCCACCACCATGAGCAGGAGTTCGGCGTGGAGAAGGACTATTTCCACCTGCGCGGACAGGACAACGTTGTGCGCTACCTACCGATTGGCAAAGTGCTCGTACGGGTGCATTCCGACGACTCGCTCTTCGAGGTGCTCGCCCGCTGCACGGCCGTGCTGGCCTCGCGCTGTTCGCTGGTGCTCAGCATTCCGGAGGGGCTGGACAATGCCGTTGTCAGGTTTTTGGCGAGCAAGGAATGCCACTTCCTGCTGAAGGGTTCCGAGGTGGTGGCGGAAAACGATGCCGCGGTTGCCGCACGGATCGAATCGGTGCAGGGCATTCGCTATGCCGCGGCTGATCGCGTGCCCGAAACGGTCTACCAACGTGCCGCGGAGCTGGGCTTCTACATCGCCCGCAAGCCCGTCATGATGGAAGGGCGCATTGAGTTGCTCCAGTATTTCCACGAGCAGGCCGTTTGCAGCAACTATCACCGCTACGGAAACCTCGGCGACCGCGCAATCCTGTAGTGTGCCGGTTTGCATCGCCGTAGCCCGCAAGTCCGTTGCGGTGTTGCCTTGCGCGGAAACGCGGATCGGATATCCGCGCTACGCCGTAGCCCGCAAGTCCGTTGCGGGTTTTCCGTGGGGAGGTGTAAGATCGCTAGGATTCGTTGAGCCAGTCGGCGGATTCGTGCAGATAGTGGCTCGGTGGCAAATGCGCCCGATGCGGATTGTTTCCGATGTATTTCCTGATGCGGTCAAGCTCGGCGCGGTCGCGGATGATCCGGTCGTGGCTTTCGCTTTGCCACAGGCGCCCCGGGTGTATTTTTTCCTTTGTGAAGCGGGTCGATGAAAACCGTTTGATGGATTGCAGGATTTTTTCAAGTCGGTGGCTGTCCATGGGTTGGACGATCCAGTGGACATGGTTGGGCATGATGACAAAATCGCCGGAATGATAGCGTTCGCCATCATGGAATTTCATGGATTCAGACAAGATGTCGCGCGCCTTTATTTCCTTCAGCAAGCAGGTTCCGCGGCATTGATCGAGCTCCATGAAAAGGCGGCGGGCGTTTTGTCGTTCAAAGTTTCTGCGTTGCTTCTTGTCGATCGTGCGGTAGGCCTGCGCCCGGGCTTCCGGATCCATTCCATCTGCGAGTCCGCGAGCCGCGAGCCACTGCCGGCGTTCATGGTTCCACTGTGCGGCCAAGTGGCGGGGAATCGAATCCGCAAGGCGAAAGGTGACAAAGTAGGTGGCACCATCCTGCTGCCAATGCGGAAGATTCCGGTGGTGGATGATTGTTTTGCCGTGTGGGTTGAATGGATTAAACTTTAGAGTCATGTGTTTAAATATAAAAGAAAGTGTCAGCTCTGGCAAGGGCGCGATTCTGAAAAACGCGGATCGGATATCCGCGCTACGTCGTACGTAGCCCGCAAGTCCGTTGCGGGTTTTCCGTGGGGAGGTGCGGCGTTGCTTTGCGCAGGAACGCGGATCGGAGATCCCGCTACGGTACTTCCTTCGATAAAGTTGTGTTCAAGAGTGCCGTCTTGGTTAATGATGAACTTCGTATTTAAAGAAGGGGAAACGGATGGCATTCCACGGAGACAAGAAAGAGGGCACCTGGCTGTTGGCCAATGCCGAGAACCGGTTGAAGAACTGGCTGGTACCGAAGGTGCCGAAGAACGTTGAAACCTATCACCTCACACTGACGACGGTGCTGTGGTGCGCGCTGATTATCCTCTTTAGTTTTCTTGCGCGCTACAACGTCCACTTTCTCTGGGTCGTTTCGGTGGCCATCTTCGGGCAATACATCACCGACCTGCTGGATGGGGAAATCGGGCGGCGGCGAAATACAGGCTTGATCAAGTGGGGCTACTACATGGACCACTTCCTCGACTATCTTTTCCTTTGTTCGATCCTGATTGGCTATGGATTGATGGTGGAGGACCACAACAAGTATCTGCTCTTCTACATTCTCGCGCTCTTTGGCGCGTTCATGGTCAATTCGTTCCTGTCGTTTGCGGCAACGGGCGCGTTCAAGATTGCCTACATGGGCATCGGCCCGACTGAAGTCCGGCTAATCTTCATCATCGCCAACACGCTGATCATTATCTTTGCCGACCAATTTGAAATCGCGCGCGTTTTGCCGATCGTTCTGGCCGGTGCGGCCTTCTCGCTATTCGTGACCGTCTACCAGACGCAGAAGATGCTCTGGAAAATCGACATGGAGAACAAGCGCGATGCTGAAAAATAAACGTCTGCTACTTGTAACGCTGTTGCTGATTCTCCTCGCGGTCGTGGTGCTGGGCATGCGGATCGGCTACCCGCGCCACCGGTTGGTCGGATTCATCCTGCTTGCGCTCGGCTGGATTCCGCTGGTGGTTTCGTACCACATCAACCGCCGCCTGCTGCGCGTGCAGAAAGCCATCGTCAAAAAGAAGACCAAGCCGTTCCTTCCGCACGCGGTGGTCGCCCTGCTTTTGCTCGTCGCCTTCTATGCAACGTGGGTGCTTTTCCCCGTCGGAAAGAGCCCGCTGGCCGGCATGGCGCCGGATGCCATTCGCACCGAGATCGCAGCCGACCTCGGCAACTACCAGATGCTGTGCAAGGCGGCCGACGACATCGTTGGGGGCTTTGCGGAAAGCGGGTTGCTGCAACGCACGGTGAATAGCCTGTCGAAAGAGGAACGCGCCGAAATCCGCGCGCTCTGGCGCGACGGCGTAATGGCCTTCCTCGAATTCGACCTGCTCAAGGGGAAATACTGCGGCTTCTACCAGATCGACTATGTCGCCGAGCCGGAACTGCACTCGGATGCCTTCCTCCTTGCCTACATGGCCTACGTTGCGCAGTACAACGCCTGCCTCGAAATCCTTGCGCTGCTCGATGGCAACGACTTTATGGAAACCCTGCTTAACGAAGCGGGGGAGGGGATTCCGGAGGACAGCTTCTTCACCATGAAACATCGGCTCACCAGCCCCAACGTCATGCTGCGCATGAACGCGGGCATGGTCTACTACGAACTCGTCAAGAAAGACATCACCCTCGACCCCACCGTCGTGGCCGACTTCGAGAAACGCCGCAAGGACTTCCTGAAGCAATTCGGAAGCAACGCCGAAATCCTGGTCGAAAACCCACTCGATATCCTCGAACGCGCCGCCTTCGAGGCGATGTTCCCGGTTCAAAAAAACATTGCCGTGCAAATGAGCTACATCCGCACCGCCCGGCGCGACTATCTCATCACCCCCGAAATCCTTGTGAAGCACCTCGACCGTCTGGAACCGGGCGACATCCTCTTGCAGCGCCGCAACTGGCACATGACCAACATCGGCATCCCCGGCTTCTGGCCCCATACCGCGCTCTACGTCGGAACCCCCGCCGAGATCGATGCCTGTTTCTCCGACCTCGGTTTCCAGCCCATGGAAACCATCAAGGCGCTCTATCCCGAAGTCTTCGCGGCACTGGAAAAAGCGGCTGCCGACGGTTTTCCCGTCCGCGTCATCGAAGCCATCCGCCCCGGCGTGGTTTTCCAGTCGCTGGAAACCAGCGCCAAGTGCGACTACCTCGCCGTCGTCCGCCCCAACCTATCCAAGGCCGAAAAATTCAAGGCGCTGCTCGCCGCTTTTTCGCACCACGGAAAACCCTACGACCTCAACTTTGATTTCGCCACCGACAACGAACTCGTCTGCTCCGAGCTCGTCTATAAATCCTTCAAGTTCGCCGGCCCGCTGCCCTTCGAGCCCGAGGTCGTCAGCGGCCGCCTGCTGCTGCCGCCCAACCGCATGGTTGGGCAGGTCATCGACAACCTCGGCGGCGACAAC
>DAOVNC010000018.1 GCA_030630445.1 Kiritimatiellales bacterium
CATGCCCGGCATTTCCGACCCCGGCGCGCGCGTCGTTGCCCTCTGCCGCGAAGCCGGCGCGATGGTTACGTCCGTGCCCGGCCCTGCAGCCGTCACCACCGCCGTGGCACTGAGCGGACTCGGGGAGAAGGGATTCATCTTTGCCGGCTTCCTACCGCACAAAAGCGGCGGCCGCAAGCGCGACCTGCTCAAGTGGGCGGAGGCCGACCTGCCGGTAGTGCTCTATGAATCGCCCTACCGCCTGCTCAAGCTCATGGGCGAAATCGAGGAATATCTCGGAGCCGGCCGATCCATATTTGTCGGACGCGAACTCACGAAGAAGTTTGAAGAGCTATCAAGCGGAACACCGTCGGAGATCCGCGCCCTCTACGAAAACCGCAAAGTAAAGGGTGAGTGCGTGGTCATTATCCGGCCAGGGCACTAAGTGAAATCCCGTATTTTCACGGCCTCGGTATCCGTGTTGTTTCCCTTGGGTATGGTCAAACTGCTTTTTCCTGACTATTCGCGTTGAACTCAAAAATGCGGGTGCTACTATTCTGCCCGTAGAGAGAAGAACAGGGTAAATATGGCTTCAGGAAACAACCACGACAATCTAACAGCGGCCTACATCGACGGTTCGGCCGTGATCCGGGTAGAGGGGCGCGGATCATTCAAGACCAGCCCGCCGATAAAGCAATTCATCCACCGGGCAATCGATGCGCACTCCGCTACCCGGATATTGCTCGATATGTCGGACTGCATCGGCATGGATAGCACCTTCATGGGGGTCATTGCAGGGATCGCCTGCTACACCAAAAGCAAACCGGGCCTACGGTTCAAGCTCATCAATCTGTCCGAGAAAAACCAGAAACTGCTCATCACGCTGGGGGTCGACCGGGTGGTCGACTATTCACTTTCAACAACCGCCGAAGAAAAAAACCTGATCTTGCATCTGGGCACGGATGCCCAGCCCTTGGAACCCGGTTTCCCGAACAAGCTCGAAGCCGCCAAAACATCGCTCGAAGCCCATACGACCCTCGTTGATATCAGCCCGGAAAACTACGCAAAATTCAAGTCCGTCGTTGAATACTTGCAGGACGACGTCGACGCCCTAAACCGGCCATAGGCAGCCATGCATGGTTTTCTCACCTGGCTGACTCTCTTCCTCGGACTTCTGCTGGCCGCTTTATTTTCCATGGTCTTGCTGGGTGGCTACCGAAGCCGTCGCAAGTTAAAGAGCGAGCGCGATACATTGCTGCAGGAAAAGGAAGCCGCTCTCGGGTTCGTGCATAATGTTGGGGAGGTGTTTGCCGACTCGGAAACCGTCGAGATGGACCACCTGCTCACCCGCGTCATCCACTATGCCGTGCGCACCTGCAAAGCCAGTTCCGGCGCAATCCATTTGATGAACACAAAGACCCATCAGCTAGAGGCGCGCGCCATCTCCGGCGTTTTCCCGCCTCCCTTCGAAACAAACCCTGGCCTCCAGGAATACGAATCGGACGCAACCGGTCACCTTGAGAAGCTGGTGCGCGAAACCCCGATCGCATTGGGAAAAGGCTTGATCGGCGAAGCCGCGGTTCTCGGAAACTCCATTCTCATCGAAGATGCCGAAATGGACGCGCGCGTTCCCCGACACCGTTTCGACTTCCTGAAAATCCAGACCATGCTGGTGGTCCCCATGCGCTTCGGCAACCACACCATCGGGGTAATGACCCTGATCAACCGTACCAATGGCGGGCGCTTCGCGCCATCCGACCTCAACCTCACCCAGGCCCTCGCGGCCCAGGCCTCCGTGCCGATCCACTATGCCGGGCTGCAAGAGGCGCTCGAAGACAAGCGGCAGCTTGACCGCGACATGCAGATTGCCCAGCAAATCCAGAACTCGCTGCTACCGCAGGAACTCCCCTCCTACCCCACCATCGAACTCGCCGCCTTCAACCACCCCGCCATGGAAATCGGCGGCGACTACTACGACTTCATCCAAATCGATGACAAGCATATCGGCCTGGCCATCGCCGATGTAAGCGGCAAAGGGGTGGGTGGCGCGCTCATGATGGCGGTCTGCCGCAGCGTGCTGCGCGTCGACGCCTCCAACGTCTATGATCCGGCCAGCATGCTCTGTTCATTAAACTCCACATTGAGCAGCAACCTTGCCGAAGATATGTTCATCAGCATGCTCTACATGGTGCTTAACCTCGAAACCCACCAACTCAGCTTCGCCCGCGCCGGGCACGAGGCCCCCATCCTGGTTCGCAAGGGCGAGTCCAGCACCGAACAGCTCAACACCACAGGAATGGCCATCGGCCTCGTCGACAACGACATCTTCAGCCAAGCCATCGAAACCCGCAATGTTTCGCTCCGCCCCGGCGACCTGATCGTCACCTACACCGACGGAATCACAGAGGCCATGAATAGCAATGGAGACGAATGGGGTATCGACAGCCTGTTGCTCAGCATCCAGAACATGGCCAACTCCAGCGCGCAGCATCTGCTCGAGAATATCCGCAAAAACGTCCTCGAATTTGCAGGAAACACTCCGCAGTACGACGACATGACCATGCTAGCGCTACGTATTCGCTAGCTAGCCAACGGTGTTACGCCCTTCTTGAGGATAATGTTGCCATATTTGGCCGTCGTTCCGGTGACCACGCAGGCATAGGCCTTTTCGGCGCGGTCGTAGAACGCAAAGCGATCGATGCGTTCCGGCGCGGGCGCATCCGGCGCGGACTTTCGGATGGCCAACATGTAGTCAGCCTCCACCTGCGGGTCGAGCTCATCGCCCTCCACCGCCGCCATCATGGCCAGCGGAACGGCGTAGCTATCGAGTTCGAAGATCGGGACGATGCCTTCGAGCAGATCAGGAATCTGCAGGCCATCGCCGCGCAACACATTCTTCGGGCAAAACGTATGCCCCGGAAAATGGGCGTCGGCCAGCACAATCTCGTCGCCATGGCCCATCTCGGCAAGGATCTTCAACAGTTCGGGGCTAATGATGGGATCAATTCCTTTGAGCATGTTCTTCTCCTTTTTGAATTTGACATCGGGTGGGGGTATGGTTCCATGTATAACCATGTATTGAAAGATATTAGTCATCAGGATGCCACAGGAACCAAGGAGCGCAATGTAATGAGCAATAAACCCGCAATCGTACCAAAGAGCATACTCTTCCCCTTCCTTCTCCTATCAACCTGCTTCGCCATGTGGGGACTGTCCAACAACATGACCGATCCACTCGTAAAAGCCTTCACCGGAATCTTCACAGACCTATCGATTAAACAGACCGCGTTTATCCAAAACGCCTTCTACGGAGCCTATTTCTGCCTCGCCATCCCCGGCGCAATCATTGCCCGGAAATATGGGTATAAAGCCGGAATTCTGTTCGGTTTGGGCATGTATATTGTTGGTGGCCTGCTCTTCTACCCCGCCAGTATCATGAAAGAATATGCCCCCTTCCTTTTTGCATTCTGGGTTCTGGCTGGCGGCCTCTCCATTCTTGAAACCAGCGCCAACCCCTACATCATTGCCATGGGTCCCGAAGAGACGGCCACGCAACGCCTAAACATTGCGCAATCCTTCAATCCAATCGGATCGCTGATTGGTTTGTTTGTCTGTAAATTTGCCATCCTTCAAAAACTTGAAGTCGTAAAAGGAAACATAACCGAAGGGATGGATGCCGCTGCCCTCGATGCCGTTCAGACCGAGCAGCTTTCAATTGTCATGACCCCCTACCTCATCGCCGCGCTGGTGTTGATTATACTTTGGGTTCTCATTGCTGCCAACAAGAAGATGCCTAGCGCAACTGAACACGACTCGAAAACCCACTTTTCCATCACGATCAAACAACTGCTCACCACCCCGAACTATGTCTTCGCCGTGGTTGCCCAATTCTTCTATGTTGGTGCGCAGATCACGGTTTGGACCTACACGCTTCACTACATCACCGGTCAATTGGGCATCGAAGACAGCCAAGCCATGAACTACCACATGGGTGCCATCATCTCCTTCGCCCTCTCCCGCTGGGTATTCTCGGCGCTAATGCTTCGCTTCAAGCCCAGCACACTGCTGCTGATTGCCGCCGCTGGCGGAATCGCCCTCTGTTGCTCCGTCGTATTTATCGGGGGAATTGTCGGGGTCTATAGCCTCGTGGCTGTTTCGGCCTGCATGTCGCTCATGTTCCCGACCATCTTCGGCCTTGGCTCACGCGGGCTCGGCGAAGCGACCAAGCTAGGGGCATCCGGCCTCATCATGGCCATTCTCGGCGGCGCACTCATCACCACGTTCCAAGGAGGACTGATCGACACCTTCCTCGATGGGGCCAAAAGCGAAGGAGCCGCGCTGGGCGTAGCGGCAGCCAAATCCTATATTGTTCCGATAGTCTGTTTCATAGTCATCGCCGCCTATGCCTTCTACTGCAAGAAGAACAAAATCGAAGATCGGATGGCCTAGTAGCCGTATTGACTCCTGAGAAACCCCGCCCCATGGCGGGGTATTTTGTAGGTGGCATCGGCGATCCCGGCCCACAGGAAAAGCCTCTTGTTCCGCAACAGGGATCGTCGATCCCGGCCACATGCACACAAAAAAGCGCCCCGAAACGGGACGCTTTTTTTGTTTCCAATTTAACGAATTGGATTAGCCGAGGCGTTTTTCCAGTGCTTCGAGCTGCTCGGTCATTTGGACCGGTAGCTTGTCGCCGAATTTCGCCAAGTACTCTTTGGCATCAGCCAGGGTCGCCTTGAAGAGGTCGGTGTCGACCTTCATCAGTTCCGCCCAATCTTCGGCTGGGATATCCAGGCCATCAAGGGTCAGATCGTCGCCTTGCGGCATCAGGCCGATCGGGGTTTCAACAGCACCGACCTTCCCTTCGACGCGGTCGCACATCCATTTGAGGACGCGGGAGTTTTCGCCGAAGCCAGGCCACAGCCACTTGCCGTCTTCCGTCTTGCGGAACCAGTTGACGTAGAAGCAACGCGGGGCCTTGTCGCCCAGCTTTTCACCCATGTCGAACCAATGCTGCATGTAGTCGCCCGCGTGGTAGCCGATGAACGGAGTCATGGCAAACGGGTCGAAACGAAGGCTAACATTTCCGAGGTCGAGAGCAGCAGCTGTCGGCTCGGAAGAAGCGGTGGCGCCCATATATACGCCCTGTTCGAAGCTGAATGCTTCGTGTACGAGCGGAATGGTGTTGGAACGTTTTCCGCCGAATACGAAGATGTCGATCGGAACACCGGCCGGATCTTCCCAGTCGGAGCAGAGTACCGGGCAGAGAGAAGCGCGTGCAGTGAAACGGCTGTTCGGGTGGGCACCTTTGATGGTGTTTCCTTCCTCATCCTTCATGCCCGGTGTCCACGGACGGTTCAGCCAGTCGGTTCCGCCTTCGCACTCAACGCCCATGTCTTCCCACCAGACATCGCCGTCGTCGGTGACAACCACGTTGGTGAAGATTGCGTCTTTGCGGCAGCTGGCGAGAGCCATCGGGTTGGAGTATTCCGCGGTACCCGGAGCCACACCGAAGAATCCGGCTTCTGGGTTGATGGCATAGAGGCGTCCGTCTTCACCGGGTTTCATCCATGCAATATCGTCGCCAACGGTTTCAACTTTCCAGCCCGGCACAGTGGACTGAAGCATCGCGAGGTTGGTTTTGCCGCAAGCCGACGGGAAGGCCGCCGCGATGTGGTACTGTTTGCCTTCCGGGCTGGTGAAGCGAAGAATGAGCATGTGCTCAGCCATCCAGCCTTCGCGGCCGGCCATCGCAGAGGCAATACGCAGAGCAAGGCATTTCTTGCCGAGAAGAGCGTTTCCGCCGTATCCAGAACCGTAGGACCAGATCAGGTTTTCTTCCGGGAAGTGGGCAATGTATTTCTTTTCGATCGGGGCGCAGGGCCAACGGCTATCTTCCTGGCCGGGCTCGAGCGGAGAACCGACCGAGTGCAGGCAGGGAATAAATTCGTCTGTCTGTTCGATCAACTCTAAAACCTTCGGACTGACGCGCGTCATGATGTGCATGTTGACCACAACGTAGGGGGAATCGGTGATTTCGATGGCATTCTTGGCGATCGAGGAACCGATCGGTCCCATGGAGAAAGGAATCACGTACAGGGTACGGCCCTTCATGCAGCCGGTGTACAGCTTCCGCATGGTTTCCTTGAGCTCGTTCGGATCGATCCAGTTGTTGGTCGGCCCGGCATCCTCTTCCTTGACGGAAGCGATGTAGGTGCGGCCTTCGACACGCGCCACGTCGGACGGGGCGGAGTTGAATGCAAAGCTGTTCGGGCGCTTTTCCTCGTTCAGCTTGACCGCCATGCCGCTTTCAACCATTTCGACCATCAGGCGGTCGTATTCTTCTTTGGAACCATCGCACCAGACCACTTGATCCGGCGTACACATTGTTTCGATTTCAGCCACCCAATCGAGCAGCTTCTTGTTGTTAGTGGGAGCACTCATGATGCTTAAACCTCCATTTTTAGTTTATAGACCCAATTTGTACGAAATTTCGCGAAAGGATAGGGAAACACGGGGCGTTGTCAAACCTTGCCGCCCAAAAAATAGATCGAAAACCCACGAGGAAATACCCGAGCATTGCGCTCTATAATTTAGGTGTTTACAAGCTCTGCCAGACCCTGCATGCAAACAAAAACCAACATCCAGCTTGTGTTTGGTTTCACAATGCTCTCTTTTCTTGAGGCACTATGCGACACCCGAAAGCAAAAGAGTGGGAAAAGAGACTCAAAGCCGTGTTCGACGAAATCGACATTGCGCTTGAACAGCAGTATGGAGATTGCTTCGGTCGGCACCCTGCCCGACCTGCGCACGGTACCACCTCCAGCCGCGAAATGGACGGGCTCTTCAACGTTGGATCCTCATACTCCGCCGGCTTTGGCTCCAAACTCGGACCCGGCTATGTCGTTGATATTCGCCTTTCCACGCTCCAGCGCATCCCGAAGAAACTCAAACTTGAGTTGCGCGACAAAGTGCAGTCCATGCTTATCGAAAAACTTCCCGCCGCCTTTCCCGGCAAGGAGCTGCATGTGGAAAAGGAACGCCAGCACCTGCGCATCCACGGCGACCTCAGCCTGTAGCTTCGCCATTCCGATGCGGAGGAAAAGATCCGTGCCTTTTCAATACGCGTAGTCGCTGCCGCCGATGAATTCGCGGAAGAGGGAGCTTGAAGGGATGCAGGTTTCGTCGACTTCGCCATGAAGCGGTTCAAGGAATTGCATGATTCGCTGGGCGCGGAGATAGGCGTCCTGCCGCTTGAGGTCGTCCCGGTATAGATCGATCGCCTCGGGGAAAAAATGCATTAGCTTGTTCTTGAGCACGGGAAATTCGCAGGGCATGGCGCTGTTGACGAGAAAGTCGACGTTTCCAATGAAGGGAATAATATTCTGCAACTCGCTCTTGCGGACATAGTGCCAGTGCGTGAGCGTGTCCAGCGGATCGTGGTTGCGGCTCCAGCTGTCGCGGATCATGCGGCGCAGGAGGCGGTGGTCGGCCCAGCGCATGAACTCGTCCCGATCGTTGCGCAGCTGGCCGAGCGTTTCGATATAGAGGCGGAACTTATGGGAATCGGGAACGCCGCGGGTCATGTCGGAATAGAGCCCGTGCAGACAATCCATCAGCAGGATCTCGTCTTCGGCCAGCTGCATTTCGTGCACATTCAATGTTCGCTTGCCAGTATGGAAATCATAGTGGGGCGTCTTGACGGTCTTGCCGGCGAGCAGCTGTTCCAAATGTTCATTGATCAAATCGATGTCCAGCGCTTGCGGTGTTTCATAGTCGTAGTCGCCAAACTCGTCCTTTGGGTGTTGTTCAAGGTCAAAGAAATAGTGGTCGACGTTGATGGCCTTGATCTTTTTTCCTTGAGAGGAAAGCTGCTCTTCGAGCTTGATCGTGGTGGTGGTCTTGCCGGACGACGATGGCCCCGCGACAATGATCAACCGAACCCCGTCGCCATGTTCCAGAATCCGCTGGCTCGCCGCACGGCACTCGTTGGCATAGCGTTCTTCGCACGCCGACACCAACTCGGGATATTCGCCCTCTTCAATGATCCGGTTGATCCCGGCAATGGACTCGCAACCGTGCTCCATGTTCCAGCGCAGCACCTCGTAGATGCGTTTGTAGGGAATGTTGTCGGTGGCCTCGACGGCTCCGGGTCGCGCCGTGCGCATCTCGGTGCGCTGGTGGCGGTAGATGATGTAGGCGCGGGCGGTTTTCGTGTGCCCGTTTTCCATCAGCACCGATTCGACGATATCCTGCAAATCCTCAACCGTTGGAACCTGTTCGGCATAGCTTTCCGCAGTGCGTTGCTCGACCACCAGGGAAAGCCGTTCCGCCTCTTCAAAGCCAAAGCCGCCGACAGAGGCGGCGGCTTTGGAGATGGCGTTGGCGATGCGACTTCGGTCGTGTGGAACAACCTGACCGTCGCGCTTGATGATGGTTTTTCCCGGCCTCATGGCAGGGAAACCCTAATTTCCAAACCCGAAATCCTAAATAAATCCAAACAACCCAAACTACAATGTCCGAAACTTTTCGTTTGGCTCATTTCCAATTTTCCGGGTTTCGAGATGGTTTAGAATTTAGATGTTCGGATTTAGGATTTGAGCGCCTTGGCTCTACTCGCCCCCGTCAAGGAATCCCTCCAGCTTGCGGATACGGGTGGGGTGCCGCATTTTGCGAAGGGCTTTCGCCTCGATCTGGCGGATGCGTTCGCGGGTGACGTTGAACTTGCGACCCACTTCTTCGAGCGTGCGCGGATAGCCATCGACCAATCCGAAGCGCAAGGTGAGCACTTCCTGCTCGCGCTCGGTCAAGGTTTGCAGAACGTCCCCGATCTTTTCCTTGAGCAGGCTGAACGCGGTCATTTCGTCCGGTTTTTCGGCGGCCTTGTCTTCGATAAAATCGCCAAAATGCGTGTCGTCGCTATCGCCGATCGGGCTCTGCAGCGAGATGGGCTGCTGCGCGATTTTCAGGATGGCCCGAACGCGCTCTTCCGGAAGATCCATTTCGTCGGACAGCTCCTCCGGAGTGGCTTCGCGGCCGAATTCCTGAAGCAGCTGTTTCTGGATGCGCATCAACTTGTTGATGGTTTCGATCATGTGCACCGGAATGCGGATGGTGCGGGCCTGGTCGGCAATCGAGCGGGTGATCGCCTGGCGAATCCACCACGTGGCGTAGGTGCTGAACTTATAGCCGCGGCGATACTCGAACTTTTCAACCGCCTTCATCAGCCCCATGTTGCCTTCCTGAATCAGGTCGAGGAAGGAAAGTCCGCGGTTGGTGTATTTCTTGGCAATACTGATCACGAGACGCAGGTTGGCCTCGATCATCTCGGTCTTGGCCTTGTGCCCCTTGCGCATCCAGATGCGAAGCTCCTTGAATTGCTGCATGAACTCGGCCTGATCCATCTGGAGGTAGGATTCCAGATTTCGGATATCCTTGCGGATGCCGCGCAGATCGGATGTCGCACTTTTTGCCCGGCTTTTCTTTAGACGCACCACCTCGCCGAGAAGATGCTTCATCTTTTGGTGCTGCTTGTCGACCTCGGGGATAATGTCCTCGATGGCCTTCTGCTTAAAATGCAGTTGCTTGTAGTATTCCGTCAGCCGCTCTTGCGCCTTGTCGAACATCTTGATCGCCTTCTTCTTCTCGGGGCTATCCTTTTTCGCTTTCGAGTAGTCATGGAAATACTTCAGCTTCAACTCGCCGTTGCGGTCGATGCCGCGGAGAACCTTGGGCAGATCGTTGAAATAGTCTTCGCGGCACTCCACATGCTTGTCGGAGATAATGCGGTCAAAACGCTCCTTGCCGTGCTCCAATCGATCAATCACACCTAGATAGGCATCGGTGGCGCACCCGAGACGATGGAACATGCCGGTGGTGGCAATTTCCGCCTCTTCGATACGCTTGGAAATCTCCACCTCCTGCTCGCGGGTGAGCAACGGAACCTGGCCCATCTGCTTGAGATACATCCGGACGGGGTCGTCGAGCACGTCGCTGCGGGCGCTCTGCTTATCGGCCTGTTCCTTTTCCATGCGCGCCTGGTACTCTTCCACATCGTCCTGGCGGATAATGTCGATTTCCATGCTCTGGAGGAGGGCGACCACCTTGTCGACATCCTCCACCACAACCATGTCTTCAGGGAAGGCTTCGTTGATATCTTCAAAGGTCAGGAAGCCGTGGTCGGACGCCAGCGACATCAGGTCCTTGATGCGGTCGTTGCGTTCCTCGCGATCCATCAAAGAAACCGCATTGGGCTCATCGAGTGCCGCGAGCTTGACACTGGCAACCTTTTCCTTGCCCGCCTTCGGGGCGACCTTCTTCTTGACCGGAGCCTTTTTCCCCACTTTCTTGGCGGGAGCCTTTTTTGCGGTTTTTTTAGCGGCGACCTTTTTCTTGGTGGTCTTCTTTTGCGGAATGGCCTTGCCGGGTGCGGCCGCTTTCTTGGCGACTTTGATCGGTGCGATTTCCTTGCCCGTCGTAGCTTTCTTGGCCGGATTTTTGGCGGCGGATTTCTTGGCTACTTTGATCGAGGCGCTCTTTTTGTCTGTCTTTTTCCCCGTTGCGGCGTTCTTCACTGCCTTCTTCGCCGGAGCCTTTTCCACGGTTTTTTTAGCGGCAACCTTCTTTTTTGGAGTAGCCGGTTTCTTGGCGGCAACTTTCTTCTTGGCGGTCTTTTTCTTCGAAGTACCCATGGGGCTCCTTATTTATAGCAAAACACAGTTCACCTATTATATCGGTAAAAGCGAAGAATTAATAGCAACTTACCCGCCCCCGTCAACGCTAATAGATAAAAATATCGCGAGGGCCCCAATTGCTTATTTCGCTTGAAGAATCACACCGAAGCAAACACTATCCCCCGATGAATTCCATCTTCCGATCCTACCCGTCCCATCCGTGGCTTTTGGAATGGACGCTCGAGCCGCAGGGATGCGGGACAGCTTTCCGCAAAAAAAACGGCGGCTATTTCTTCAAAACCATGGAAACCGTCGGACGCATTTGCCCCAATCTGGAATCCCCGGAGTGGTCCCTGCAGGTTCCCATCCCGCAAAACAGCCGTATCAACCTAATGTTCAACGGTTTCTGCGGCTACTACAAACACCGGAACCGTGC
This sequence comes from Kiritimatiellales bacterium, assembly GCA_030630445.1. Lineage (GTDB taxonomy): Bacteria > Verrucomicrobiota > Kiritimatiellia > Kiritimatiellales > Pontiellaceae > Pontiella. The sequence goes on from DAOVNC010000018.1 coordinate 11,089, forward strand.
GTGTGCCGCCGAGATATTCACTCCGGAACCGGGTGTACTGTGGGGGCGTTTTTCCGACATCCCCGAGCCTGTGCTTATCTCCGAAAGGCCGGCCGAGGAAACCGAGGGATTCCAATGGCTGGAGGCCGACACCATCCCGGCCTTGCTCGCAGTTCGCGATGGCCACTTCTGCCTCGTGACCAAGACGCACCTATTCAATGATGCCGTGCAGGTTGCCGAGGACTATCTTGGACGGGATATCGAGGCCCATTTGCAAGCCGAACTCGAAAGCCGGACGGGTGCATCCAAACTCTTTGAACGAATGACCCGCCACGATGCGCTGGCGGTGATCAGCGCCGAATGCATGATGCGTGCAATCCGCCCGCCAGAAGGGGCCATCCCCACCCGGTGGAGCCAATCCAAGGCGGAGGGCGCCCCCAGGCTCGACACCAACGAAATCCACGCCCTCGCCCTGGCATGGCGGCAGTTCGATGCCGATACCGCCGAAGAACTTTTCCTAGGGGTGCTCAAGTTGCAAAATACCGCCGGCGCAATCCCGGTGGCCTACGCGCCGCACAAAAGCTTTTCCGTACTTGAAGCGCCTAAACCCATACTCGCGAAAACCGCCGAAAAAATATGGGAAACGCGCAAGAACCCTCGTTTTCTTTTCGAAGCCATTCCTCTTCTGCGGCGGCATCTGCAGTGGCTGCTTCACCACTTCGACCCCAAGCGCCGCGGCCTTCACTATTGGCAAAACAGCCAAGAACCTTTTGCTCACGAAGTCTATGAATCCGAACTCGCCACCGTCGACTTGACCGTACTGCTGCTGACGGAAATCGAGGCACTGAACCGACTGCGGGAGCAATCCCCCGACCTTGCAAACCGCGATCCTTTTTTCAGCGAGGAGCACGATACACTGGAAAACAACCTGCTCACTCAGTTTTGGAATGAAGGAACATCGCAATACAGCAATGCCTATATCCGAAGCACACTGGTCCAGTCCAAGGGGTTTCCAACCCTAACCCCCCTGCTTTGGCGCCAACTTCCCGAGCCGCAAAGGGGCTTGGTGCTCGACCAAATACGCAATTCAAACTCCCTGCCCGGCGGACATAGCGTTTTATCGTGGCGCACCATGGTTCCCGGTGGGCATGAATTCCCCTTACTCCAGCAAATGCTTCTGCTTGAAATCCTTGAAACCCACGATTCGGACGGGCCGATCACCCGCGACTTTACCCGGTTGATGCTCCAGGAATTCACGGAATGGCATACCCGTTCAATCGAAGAACACGGCACTCTGGAACTTGATCCCGCCATGGCAGGATTCATCATCACCCTCATGGAGACCCACCACTACCGCGACTACTCCAAAGAGGCCCTCCCGGGTTTCCTGTCCAAAATCTCCAGGAAAACCCGATTCAACCGGATTGATGCCGCCATCATAGCGGCCACGTTATTCGCCGCATGGACAACCCGCACGATCTATAGCCTGCGTCGCCAACCACCCCCCTTCACCGTGCTTGACGCGCAGATAAACAGTGCCTATGCCAGCAAGAACATGGAAGAAGCCCTCCAGAGTGGATTGCTGATTATCAACTACTATCCCGAACAAGCGGGCTTGGCCCGACTGCTGGTCGGCAACATCCTGATGTCGAACAACAAACCCGGAGAAGCCGAACCGTTTTTCCGCGACGTTCGCAAGGAATTCCCCGACAGCCCCGGCCCTATGATCTCACATGGACTGGCCTATCAACTGCTGGGCCGTTTCAAGGAAGCCGACGAGGTCTATGGCGAATTCACCTACCTTTTCGACGAGATTTTCCCCGACCTTGTCAACCAGATCCAGGAATACCGCTATCTCATGGAGGAAGACCTCCAGTCCCCGCCGCCGAAATGGATCGAAATCTATCGTTATCGACTTATGCATGAGCTATAGTTCCGCGCTCGAAACAACCCGAAGGAAGATTGAATGAAGAAACTTTTCACCCTCGCATTGTCCGCCGTATTGCTATTTCTTGCCCAAGGTTGCTTCCGTCAGGAAGTACAGGTTGCCGAATACTCCGTCCCTGCAATGTCAACACCCGCCGCCGGGGCATACATCCAAGGCCGGCTCAAGGGCATCCCTGGAATTTCAAACAGCACCTTTAACGTAGAAAACCGGACGATCACCGTGATCTACCAAAGCAGCACCATCCGCACAATGAACATCGAAGAGGCCATCGCCCTCTCCGGCTTTGCCGTAAACAATCGTCCCGCAAACCCCAACGCCAAACTACCGAAAGGACTGGAATAAAATGAAAATCACAATTTCCCCCACCCCGCTAACCGAACAAAAGAAAGATGCCGCCGTTGTATTCTTCCAAGGAACAGAGGCCCTGCTTCCCGTCGGGAACACCAAATTGAAGAAGCTCGCCACCGAGTACGTGAAGCACTCCGCCTTCAAGGGGCAGGCCGGGCAAACCGCCACGTTCCCGACCGCTGGAAAAATTGCCGCAAAGCAATTGATCGTCGCCGGGATCGGCGAAGCCAAGGACTTTCACAATGGCCTGCTCGAACAAGCGGCGGCAACGGCCGTGCGCGCCGGGCGCGCCGCAGGGCTGAAATCATTCGCCCTCGCCTCCAGCATTAAGCTCAAAGGCGTATCCGAAACCGACTACCACCTGCTCGCCGGGCGTGGCGCCTGCTGGGGAAGCTACGACTATTCCAAATACAAAACCACCGAGAAAAAGAAAGCTACGCCCACCCTCGTTTTCGCAGGTGCCGTGAAGGATCGGTCGGCCATCAAAACCGCCGAAGCCCAAGGCGCGGCACTGCTCTCTACAGCCGACGTCGCCAACGGCCCCGGCAGCGACTCCACCCCCGAGAACATCGCAAAATGGGCCAAAAAGATGGCCAAGGAAAACGGCCTCTCCTGCCAGGTACTCGGCGATGCGGAACTCGCGAAAAAAGGGTGCGGCGGAATTCTCGCCGTATCCCAAGGCAGTGCAAAGGGTGCGAAAATGATCATCCTTAAGCATGCCGGAACCAACAAGAAGGCCAAACCGATTGTTCTGGTCGGGAAAACCGTCACCTTCGATTCCGGTGGAATCTCACTCAAGCCCGGCCGAGGAATGGGCTGGATGCGCTATGACAAGTGCGGCGGCATGGCCGTGCTCGCCGCCATGCAGATGATTGCCCGCATGAAGGTGAAGACGCCGGTTGTCGGCATTCTCGGTGCGGCCGAGAACATGCCCGGCTCCGACGCCATCCGCCCCGGCGACATCATCACCGCCTACAAGGGGAAAACCATTGAAGTGCTCAACACCGACGCCGAAGGCCGTCTCGTGCTCGTCGACGCCATTGGCATGGCTGCCGACCTGAAACCCGCCGCCATTGTCGACATGGCCACGCTCACCGGCGCGGTCATTGGCGCACTCGGGGCTGCCGCATCCGCCGTGCTTGGCAACGACGCCCAGCTCGCCGGCAACCTGATCGACTCCGCTTCCACCGCCGGGGAACGCCTCTGGCAGCTCCCTATCTACAAAGAATATACCGACGACATGAAAAGCGACTTCGCCGACATCTCGAACATCAGCAAATCCAACGGGGCAGGCACCGCCACCGCCGCCGCATTCCTGCAAGAATTCGTTCCTGAAGGCATTCCATGGGCGCATATCGACATTGCCGGCACCGCCTGGCTCGAATCTGCCAAGCCCCACCAAGCTCCCGGTGCCACGCTCTTTGGCGCGCGCCTGCTTGCGCAATGGGCTGACTCCATCAAAGGATAGATTCCGATGGACTGGCAAGCGACCGGTGCGTTTTTCATCTATGCCCTCGCAAGCCTAATCTGCATCGGTGGGTTGGCCATATCGTGCCTGTCGCTCTCAGGAACATGGGCGGTGCTGCTCGCGACCGGACTGCTGGCATGGATTCGCTGGCCGGAATTCCCAAGCATCGGAACGATTATCGCATTCCTGTTGCTGTGCATCGGCGTTGAGGTGCTCGAAGCGCTGGCCAGCGCGTGGGGCGTGCAAAAGCGAGGCGGTTCCAAGGCCGCCGGATGGGCCGCCCTCGGTGGCGGGTTTCTCGGCATGATCCTCGGCGGCTTTATTCCGGTTCCAATTCTTGGAAACCTGCTCGGTATGTTGCTGGGTAGTTTCGGCTGCGCCTTTTGGGTTGAACACGAAAAAATGAAGAAGACCGACCACGCCGCGCACGTCGCCTTCGGCGCGGTGCTCGCCCGCCTCGGCGTCATCTTCCTCAAAGTCGGTATCACGCTGGCCATGATCATTGCCCTCATCATCGGAATTGCTCTCGGATGAAAAAGCTCGCCTACTACATCACCGCCCACGGCTACGGCCATGGCACCCGTTCCTGCGATATCATCAACGCAATCAGCAAAGCCGACCCCGACGTTTCAATCATCGTCAAGACAGACCTGCCACCCGCATTTATGCACAGCCGGCTTTCGCACGCATTCCAACTTGTGCAGGGCGCATTCGATGTGGGGCTTGTCCAAAAAGACTCCATCCAAATCGACCTGGAAGCCTCCTTTACCACTGTCGTGGAATTCTACAAACAAAAGGAAAACCTCATCGCGCAAGAGGCGGAATTCATGCGCACAGAGGGAATCGACGCGATCGTCACCGACATTCCCGCCATACCGATCATCGCCGCAAAGCGCGCCGGCATTCCCGCCATCGCGGTCGGAAACTTTGGGTGGGACTGGATCTATGCCGACTTCATCCAGAACGAACAAGGATGGACGGCCTACGCCGACCTGTTTCGAAAAGCCTACGAGCAAACCGATCTGCTTCTCCGGCTTCCCTTCGCCGAGCCCATGGCCGCATTCCCAACCCGGATCGACATCCCTCTGCTGGCTAAACCCGGAAAGCCAAACCGAAAGCTGATTGCACAACAGATGAAATCGGACACCCATAAAAAATGGGTGCTACTCTCCTTCACCACACTGGATCTCGATGCCCAGGCGCTGGAGCGGATCATCGCGCTCGACGACTTTGTATTTTTCTCGGTCGAGCCCCTGGAATGGAAGGGGTCTGGAATCCACAGCATCGACCGCGCAACGATCCCCTTTGCCGACATCCTCGCATCGGTCGATATCGTCGTCACCAAGCCCGGTTTTGGAATCGTCTCCGAGTGCATTGCCAGCAACAAGCCCATCGTCTATGCCGACAGGGAAAACTTTCTGGAATACCCCGTTTTGGTCGAGGGCATTGAGCGCTACTGCCGCAACGCATTCATCTCGGCCACCGAGCTCTATTCCGGAAACCTCGCCCCCGCGCTCGCCGCCATCGAAACCGCGCCGTCTCCCGCCGAAACCATGCCGAACGGCGGCGCAGAAATCGCCGCCGAAGGAATCCTTTTCCATCTGCCCATGGCCTGATTCCGGTTAATGGCCATTTATGCATGGGTTATCAGGAAACCACTTGGCTTAATATGCTTAACTTTATGGGTTGCACGAATAAGCAATATCAGCAACAAACAATGGTTCCGCAAAAGCGGAGGTTGTGCAGGCAGAAGTTAAATTCAAGGGAGATGTTTATGTACAAAAAAGAGATTGTGCTGACTTTCACAGCCAAATTGATGGTGCTCTTTATGACAGGCCCCCGTGTTCAGGCACAAGATGTTATCCCTGCACCGGTATCGTTTACCGCTGAAAAAGGAGCATTCAGCTTTGGTGAGGGGACTACTGTTTATTATGATTCCGGAGCAAATGCCGAGGCTGAAAAACTGGCTGGGTTTCTCCGAATTCCAACAGGATTTCCATTGCCTGTAAAACAATTTGCCAACGAGCAGAATGGGGTTGTCCTCAAAATCAATAGGTCCCTTAACGAGCTAGGGGACGAGGGGTATGCTTTAACGGCAACGAAAAGGCGTGTGGTTATTGTGGCACCTACGGAGGCCGGACTGTTTTATGGAACCCAGACTCTGCGTCAACTTTTGCCCGTTGAGATTGAAAGCCCTGAAGCTGCTCAAGGAGTTGACTGGAAACTGCCGTGCTGCACCATTAAAGACCAACCACGTTTTTCCTGGCGCGGAATGATGCTGGATGTTTCCCGGCATTTTTTCGATAAAGAGGAAGTAAAGAAGCTTCTTGATACCATGGCCGCCTATAAACTCAATCGTTTCCACTGGCATTTAACCGACACGGATGGGTGGCGAATTGAAATTAAAAAATACCCCAAACTTGCAACGGTCGGCGGTATTGGAGACCGGACAAATCCAGACGCTTCAGCCCGGTTCTATACTCAGGAAGATATCAAGGAGATCGTTAAATATGCCCG
>DAOVNC010000036.1 GCA_030630445.1 Kiritimatiellales bacterium
AGGTGGGCGGAGCCGATGTGGAACCCGAAGGGATTCAAAAAATCGATCGTATATCGGTTCCTGAACTCCAAGAAATTTGCTCCAATCTAAAAATAATCCAAGCGCAAGTAGACAACGCCGATGCCGGGTTTAATCCGCTCGGGCTGGCGCGCGATGTGGTGCCTTTCGATATTAGCCCCGCCGAAATTGATGCCGGTAAAACCCATTTTGAGCAAATCTATGAGCGTGCTAAAGTGGCCTTGCAAAATGCCGAGACGGTCTTTAATCATGTAAAGGGCACGTCGCAGGATATGCGGGCGCAAGCCGATTCTATCTATGGGCGGCAGCAGGCGCTGGCCGAACAGGAACTGGATTTTCACAACCGCTTAATCGAAATCTTCGGTTATCCCTATCCCGATGATATTGGTCCCGGAAAAACCTATCCCGAGGGATATGCGGGACCGGACTTGATTAATTATCAGATCCTCGACCTAGAAGATTTTATGAGCGATGTTCCCGCTGGAACGCCGGTTGATGTGGAGGTTTATCGCTATAAATTTGAAGCATCGGATGAACCCACTAAAGACACCGATTACACCTTAGATGGAACCAATAGCGTTGGAACCATTACGGTATGGGTGGCGGAAAACGGGTTAAAGGTAAAACCCACGGACTGGACCAGTCGACGGCCTGCATCGGGCGAACTTCAACTAGCACTGATGGATTATGTGCAACAATACTACCATCTCAAAGCGCAAGGGGAGTATTATGAAAAGCTGATGGAGTGGATCGAATCGCATTTTGCCCTACTCAAAGACTCCACCGACCGAACCATTGATAGCTGGAAGGCCATTGATAAAAATACCGATCAGATGAAAACGGTTTCGGGCTGGATTGCAGGATTGAAAATCACGAAGAACCTGATTGAACTCGTGGCAGAAGCGGCTTCGGAAGCACTGATAAGAGAGGCGGATATTATTCCTAAAGCAATTGAAGGCGTTACCGGGCCGTTCCCCGTGGTCCAAGGCGAAGAATCGTTGTCGGCGGAAGTGAAGGAGGCAATAACAATCGCCAAGTGGGCAGAATTTATCTCTGCGAATTTGTCGGAAGATGCCGTGATTGGGCTGGAGTCGAGGCGGGAAAAATTGGAAGTGGATTTGGAACTGCTTCTTGCGGAAAATGAATATAAAACCAGCATTCAAGAGCATATCTTAGAATTCGAAGAATCTATGCGCGAACAGTTTATCCGAGAGTCGGAGTTGCTGGCGCAAGTCGAAGCCTTCAAACAATCCTATCAGCGTTATTTAAATATCAAGACGCAGGGTGAATTGATGATGGTGAAACGCGCGCAGGTGCGGGCCCAATTTGCTCACCGCATCCAAGAAAACCGCTATGCCGATATGGCGTTCCGTATCTTCCGCAATGAGGCGTTGCAAAAATATACGGCGACGTTCGATCTCGCCGCTCGCTATGTCTATCTCGCGGCTAAAGCCTATGATTATGAAACAGCGTTGCTGGATACCGATACCGCCTCCTCGCCGGGAAGTAGGTTCCTGTCCGATATTGTCCGAGCCCGCTCATTGGGCGTGCTGGTCAATGGCGAACCCCAGCCTTATGGCGGCAGTGGCGACCCGGGACTGGCGGATATTATGGCCCGCATGAAAACCGATTGGGACGTGGTGAAAACCCGGTTTGGCTTTAATAATCCCGATACCGAAACCAGCCGATTCTCCCTGCGCTCCGAACGCTTCCGGATTTCACCGTCCTTGAAGAGCGATGAAACGTGGCGGAACAAACTCCATACCTATATCGTCGATGATCTGAATCAATGGGCTCCCTTTAAGCGCTATTGCAAACCCTTCACGGCCTCTTCCGAACCGCAACCCGCGCTGGTCATTCCTTTCGATACGACGGTACTATTTGGTAAAAACTTTTTTGGACGCGATCTCGCCGCCGGTGATAACGCGTACGATCCCAGCCATCAGGCAACGAAAATTCGTTCCGTTGGAATTTGGTTTACGGGTTATAACACCACCTTTAACACCAATAGCATCGGCGGTGGACTGGCGAATGAACCCCGCGTTTATTTGATTCCAATCGGCGAGGATGTTATGCGAACGCCCTCGGGAAATCATGATGCGTTGCGGCACTGGAAGGTGCAGGATCAAGCGATGCCACTCCCCTATAATATTGGCGGGGCGGATTTGGATAATCCCGAGTGGATTCCGGTGAATGATTCACTGACGGAAAATATGGGGCAGATCCGCCGCTACACCTCCCTGCGCGCCTATCACGATCGCGGACAGTTTGTGGAAGCGGAAACCCACAATAATGCCCGATTGGTGGGACGCTCGGTCTGGAATACCCAATGGTATTTGGTAATCCCAGGCGGCACATTGCTCGACGATGCCGACGAGGGCATTCAACGCTTTATCTATGGGGCGGAAATGCCCGATGGCACGCGTGATGGCCATGGTGTGAAGGATGTTAAACTATTTTTCCAAACCTATTCATTGTGGGGAGACTAATATGATTTTTACCTGGAAACAAACGATGGGGTTCGTGGCGCTCTGTCTTCTCCCCACCCTAGCGGTTCAAGCGGGATTGCCCCAGCCGATGTGTATTTTCTATGGGCAAGCCAAGGATGATTTTGGTTGGCCGTATATGGACAATGCCTCCGTTGTGTTGCGTGTTGGAACCAACGAATATGCCCGCCACACCATCACGGGCTCGCTTACACCCGGCGTTAACTTTGCGCTTTATGTTCATCTCGACGATGGGCGCGGCGACGAAGTCTATACTCAACATGCCCTTCACATGGGCGAAGGGTTCGAGATTGTTGTGCGCGATAATGATGGCGAAAAAACAATTATGGAGGTGGAGTCTCTTCCTCTCGTCGGAACTCCGGGCGATGTGATTCGCCTCAACGTAACCGCCGGAACCGATTCCGATGGCGATGGATTGCCCGATGAATGGGAACAATATCTCGTAGATGGATCGTCCGACCCCTCCATCAATTCGGTGGAAGATATCCATCCCTCCGACGATTTCGACGGCGATGGCTCTTCCAATATAAATGAATACCGCGCCGGAACCTTTGCCTTTTTGGACTACGACTATTTCTTCGCGGAACAAGTAACAATGCTTCCCAACCAATGGATGCAAATCGAATTTCTCAGCACCCCCGGAAAGGTCTATCGAATTTCCTCAAGAACCAACTTAGCGAGTCAGGTTTGGAGCGACTGTGCGTATGCTACCCAGCATGAAGGATCCTTACTAAACCAACCGCTCGAAGGAGACGGTAGCTGGCTCTCGTTCTATCTGAAAATGAATGAGATTTCGGAATTCTATAACATGACCGTGGAGTAGAAAATGAAACGAAAACAAATCCGGCACCTCGCCCTGTTTCTGAGTCTTTTGCTCGCTTCCTTCGCCCATGCTGAAGTCGTTGCCATCGACAATGCCGATAACGACCCCTATCCCGTCACAGGTTTTCTGCCGGGTGATAATGGCGGCGCTGGATTTGAATCGTGGGAGGAACTAGAAGTTGGAACACCCGGATCAATGTATCTTTCATCGTCCATCGACAACGATTCCTCTTCGTGGGGAATCGATGGAACCTATGCGCTCGGTCGTGAACTTTCTCAACCCCTCGCCATCGGAAGCTGGAACTTTCTCGCTCAACACGATGCCGACAACCAAAACTTCTCTGGCTTTAATCTAAAAACTTCTGCCAACGGAACCTCCTTTACGAGCGATGAAATTTTTCGTATCGGGATGGATCCGAACCAGATCGGCTATGACACAAGAGGGGTCTATGTTTCCACGAACGCCGGGGCGGACTATCTTTTTCTCGACTGTGGTTGGGTTGATGGAGAGGGGGATACGATTGAATACACCATCGGGTGGGACACCTTCGCCGGAAGCTACACCCTCGCCGTAAGCAACCAAACCGAATCCGTGGCCGCCACCTTCTCCGGAAGCCTCGCATCGGGAACTTCGATCGCTCAATTAGGAGTGGCCGTCTTTGGAGCAGGAACCGACGAAAGCATTGCCTTCGACGCCTACACCGTCATCCCCGAACCGCGCGTTTTCGGGTCACTTGTGTTCAGCGTCCTGACGATGGGGTTCCTTCGAAAGCGCTTCCTTATCTGACCTTTGGTTTTGAATCCTCGACCTTCTTGCTCACAGTGTTTGCCTCCGTTCGCGGGTATGGAAGAAGCGGATAAGGTCGCGCATGTAGTCGCGGTCGGTATGAATGTCGATTTGGTCGATATTGAGGCGCGCAAGGGATTCCTTGATCTCCAAGTGGTGCGCGCGCGCGGCGATGTTGAATTTTTTGCGGGCGACGGGGCTGGCGGTATCGACGAGGGCTTGTTCGCCGGTTTCGGCATCGGCCAGCTCGACGAGCCCCGCGTTTGGCAGGGTCAGTTCGCGCGGGTCGGTGATGGTGACGGCGATGAGGTCGTAGTGGATGGCGGCAAGCTTGAGGGCTTTGTTGTATTCCGAATCCTGGAAGTCGGAGATGAGGAAGGTGACGCACTTCTTTTTGACCATTTTCCCGAGGTAGTCGAGCGCGCAGGAAATGCAGGTGCCTTTGCGTTTTGGCTCAAAGCTGAGGATTTCGCGGATAATGTGCAGGACGTGGAGCTGGCCTTTGCCGGGCGGAATGAAGAGCTCGATCTCGTCGGTGAAGATGATAAGTCCGACCTTGTCGTTGTTCTTGATGGCGGAGAAGGCGAGGAGGCCGCAGAGCTCGGCGGCAGTTTCGTTCTTCGTTTTTTCGACGGAGCCAAAGGAGCCGGAGGCGGATAGGTCGGCGAGGAAAAAGAGGGATTGTTCGCGCTCTTCGATGAAGCGCTTGACGAAGGGCTTGCCCGTGCGGGCGGTCACGTTCCAGTCGATGGTTCGCACCTCGTCGCCGGGCTGGTATTCGCGCACCTCGTCGAACTCCATCCCGCGCCCCTTGAAGACGCTTTTGTATTCGCCTCCCAGCAGCTCGTCGACGACCTTGCGGCTGACGATGTCGATCTGGCGCACCTTCTTGAGGAGGTCTTTGTGGGATTGAGAAGACATGGTAATTAAGAATTCAGATTTCAGAATGAAGAATGGTTGACGGAGAGTGCCCCGTACCCCCTGAAAATAAAGGCGTCGCAGACCCACCATTCTGCATTCTGAAATCTGCATTCTTCATTTTATTTGTGGTTCTGCGCTGTTTTGCGCGAGGCCGCCATTATGGCCGTGAGTTCTTCGGCTTCCTTTTTGAGCGGTTCAACTTTTTCTTTTTCAAGAAGGTCGCCATCCATAATGAGTTCAAGCCAAAATTCAGTTTCGTCGGATTCTTCCAGAACGGTTCCAATCTTGGCGATGAACTCCGCATTGGAGCGCGCGCGACAAGCCGCGCGATAATTTGCGCCGACGGAAGACCCTGATCGCATGATTTGCTTGGCAATCACACGCCCGGCAACGGTATTGGGCAGCGCATCGACCAATTTCATGATACGCAAGGCAAACGATTTTGTGCGTTGTTTGAGTTCGTCGCCTTTCATGGGTTTCTCCAATTGATAAAATTAAGAATCAAGAACTAGGAATTAAGAATTCAGATTTCAGAATGAAGAATGGTTGACGGGGAGTGCCCCGTACCCCCTTGAAAACAAAGGCGGCGCAGACCCGCCATTCTGCATTCTTAAATCTGCATTCTTCATTTCTAAGGCACTTCAACGGTTTCCAAAATCTGGCGAAGGATATCTTCCGAGCTTTTTTCTTCGGCGGCGGCTTCGTAGGAGAGGATGACGCGGTGGCGGAGGATGTCGAGTGCGACATCTTTAATGTCTTGCGGGACAACGTAGCCGCGACCGTTGAGCATGGCGCGACCGCGCGACGCGACGGCGAGGAAGATGCTGGCGCGTGGCGAGGCCCCGTAGCGGATGAGGTCGGCGCAATCGAGCCCGAACCGGGCGGGATCACGCGTGGCCTGGACGAGGTCGAGGATGTAGTGCTCGAGCTTCTCGTCCATGAAGACCTCGTCGACCATGCCGCGCAGGCGGTTGATGTCGGCAACCTCCATGACGGCGTTGACAGACAGGTCGACCGAGGTTTTGCCCATGCGCTTGAGGATGCGGTGCTCCTCGTCTTTGGAGGGATAGACGATGTCGAGCTTGAACATGAAGCGGTCGACCTGCGCCTCGGGGAGGTGGTAGGTGCCTTCCTGTTCGATGGGGTTTTGGGTGGCGAGGACGAGGAAGGGCTCGTCGAGTTTGTAGGTTTGGTCGCCAATGGTGATTTGGTGCTCCTGCATGGCTTCGAGCAGGGCGCTCTGTACCTTGGCGGGGGAGCGGTTGATTTCGTCGGCAAGGATAATGTTGGCGAAGATCGGCCCTTTGTGCGGAGTGAACTCGTTGGTCTTCGGGTTGTACATCATCGTTCCGATGAGGTCGCCAGGCAGCAGGTCGGGGGTGAATTGGATGCGGTTGAACCCGGCGTGCAGCGTCTGCGCGAGCGTGGTGACCGCGAGCGTCTTGGCGAGGCCGGGAATCCCTTCGATGAGTACATGGCCGTTGCAGAGCAGCGCCAGCAACAGGCTTTCGATCAAATCCTCTTGGCCGATGATCACCTTGGCCACTTCCTCGCGCACTTTTTGGAGGACTTCACTCTCCGTTTGGTAGCGCTCGTTCATTTTCACAATATCGTCATGCATAGAAAGCCTCTCTTTTCCAAGGGGGCAATATAGACCTGCCCCGCGGTATATAAACAGTAAAGAAACGCTCAAAATCGGGGCAGTTGGACACGGTTTGCGGGTTTGAATCACCTAATGACCGCAGGCATTTGTTCCTGTCTGGAAGAATTTCGCCAAGCATCGGGTTCGCCCCTTGATCTGCGGACAAAAATGAAGGGACTTTCATTTTTTTTGCATCGAGTAGCGGCTGCCGTGCCAAGCATAAAAGTTTCCCCGCAAGCTTGCCCTCGCCCAACCATAATCCTACCATGATTTCGAAGAGAGGTGATCGCTATGAGCGTGCAGAAAATTGAGTTTAACGATGCTAATTTTGATGCTGAAACACGCGAGGGGTTGAGTGTGGTTTGCTTCGGGGATCCGCGGGATATCGAGTGCCGGAAAGAGGCCGCTCTTGTCGAGAAGGCCGCGAATACGATGGCCGAGCGAATAAAGCTTGGGAATTGCGACATAGAAAATTGCCCCACACTGGCCGAGCGCTTTCGAGTGACTAGTATTCCGACCATTCTCATTATTAAAGATGGAAAAGAAGTAGAAAGGCTGACTGGTTTTCGACATGAAAAGGCCTTGATTAAACATCTCAAGAAGCATCTCCGGATGGTCTTTTAGCACCGCCGCTTTTCGCATCGACACGAGATAGAAAGCGGAACACGGCTTCAAGATACTTGTCTTCTTCTTCGATATGAGGGATATGCGAGCTTTCTTCAAAAACCACTAATTGCGAACCGGCAATGCCTAGATGGAGGGTTTCGGCGCAGGCGGGAGTAACTTCATCGTAGCGTCCAACCAGGATAAGGGAGGGAACGCCGATTTCCGCAAGCCGGTCGATCCGGTTCCAGTCCTTCAGGTTTCCTGTAATTACCAGCTCGTTCGGCCCGTTCATGGTTTCGTAGACGGCGTTGTTTTTCAGGTTCGCTGTCGTGCGTAGCAGACAGTCCGGCATTGCGGACAAACGGCATACATGCCGCTTGTAGAATTCAACAACGGCCGCTCGGTATTCCGGGTTGTGAAAATCGCCGATTGCCTCGAAGTGGTTCAGTGTTGCAATGGTTTCGTCTGGCAATTCCGACTTCAGGCGTTTCACCTCCTGCTCCAACTGGGGCATGCTGGCACACGAATCCGCAAGAATCAGGCTGGCCACGCCCTGCGGTTGGGTGAGCATGTATTCAATAGCAAGCATACCGCCCGAGGACTGGCCGAAGAGGTGAACCTTTTGCAGGTCAAAGCTTCCCGCACCTCATCCAACTCCGTAAGAAAACGCTCCATCCGCCAAAGGGAACGATCATCGGGTTGGTCGGATTTCCCGCACCCGAGTTGGTCATACAGAATGACGGGACGGTCCACGGCTAGCTTTTCGAGCGGTTCCAGATAGTCATGGCCGGAGCCGGGCCCGCCGTGGAGGGTGAGCAACGGGATTGCATCGCCGGAACCGATCCGGCGATACCAGATTCGATGCCTGCTTTTCAGTTGGACTCTTCCCTCTTCCACTTGCATTTTTTGGTTCCTCGGGAGTTTTTAACACCCGAAGACACTTTAACCTGAATAATAAATAGACCTATCGTTGAACTCTTTTTATGAGTGCCGAGACCGCAGCGCTACAGATAAACAGGATGCAACTGACCATGCAGATCGTTTGATTGGTTGGAAGGTCATAGTGGAACGACGCAACCATCCCGGCCAGCGTTGATGCGGCCGCCATGAGGGGTGAGATAATGAGTACCCTTTTCAACCTTTTGCTAAGGATCATTGCGGTGGCAGGGCTGACAACCAGATAGCAGAAGATCAGCAGTGCGCCCGCAATGCGCGAGGTTGCGGAGATGATAAGCCCCAGCACAATAAAGAAGAGCGCCTCCCATACAAAGGTTTTGATGCCGAGAACCCGCGCGGCGTCCCGATCCAGAAACGTGTATAATACCGGACGGAAAAAGAGCAGGAAAACCAGCAGGGCAGGAATCAGCACCAGAAATAAAACCACCAAATCGGAGCCGGAGGCGAGAATAAGATCGCCATACAGCAGCGAGCGAACCTCAGCCAGTCCGGTGCCGCTCTTGGAAACCAACAGCACGCTCAGCGCGGAGGCGGCAATAAAGATGACGCCCATGAGTGTATCGCGCGGAATCCGTTGCTTTTCGAGGGGGTAGGCCATCACCGAAACCGCCGCCAGCACCAGAACGGTCGACCCGGCAAACGGCGGGATACCCAGCAGGAATGCGGCGGCCACCCCGCAGGCGGCCACCTCGGAGAGCGTGATTCCGATAAACACGGCATGCTTTAGGATTACAAAAACGCCGAACAGTGCGCAGACGGTTGAAACAAGGATGCCCGCCGCCATCGCTTCGGGAAACTGTGTAAACAGACTCAGGATACTTTCCATCATGCGTCGGCCCCGCTTTCCTGTCGGACAGGTTCAATACTTGCGTTGCCGTGCCGCACGTGGCACATGGAATCCGTCAGTGTCGCCATCAGCCCAAGATCGTGATGGGCCACCAGCACGGTTTTCCCCTGCTCGCGGCTCAGTTGCAGGAGGTGGTGGAGTACCTCCTTTTCCGAGGCTTCATCCAGCTCGGAGGTCGGTTCGTCCACAATGAACACCTCCGCCTTGCTCACGAACGCCCGGGCCAGCAAGGCCTTCTGCTTCATGCCGCCGGACAGTTCCCGGAAGTTCTTGTCGGCGTGTTCCGCCAGCGACAGCTGTTCCAGGGTCTGGTCTACTGCCCGGCGCTGTGGCGCGGTGATGCGCCGCAGCCAGCCTCTTTCAGGGTAGAGTCCCATCTCGACAATCTGCCGCGTGCTGACGGGGTAGAGCGGATCGATCACTTTCTGTTGCGGCATATAGCCGGCGGGATGGCGGTCGAATGGGGTGTCGATTTTCCCGCGACGCAGCGGGAGCAGCCCGAGGATGGCCCGTAGCAACGTGGTTTTACCCGCCCCGTTGGGGCCGGTAAAGGGAAGGAATACCCCTCGGGGAATCTCAAGATTCACCCGATGGAGCACCTCCTGCCGACCGTAGGCCACGCACACATCCTTGCAGGTAATGATGGGGTCTGCGGGATTCATGGGTTCAAGACTCCGTGAGGCGGGCAACGATCAGGTCGATCAGCGCCAGATAGTCATCCGCACCGCTGTCGCCGCCGGTGGAATTCGGGGCCACGACAATCTTCGCGCCCGTTTTGCCCGCCACCCGTTCGGCCGCCTTGCGGCTGTAGTACGGCTCCTGCAGGATCGTGCCGATCTGCTTCGCCTTCACGAGTTCCACGAGCAAACCCAGATGTGCCGGGCTCGGGGGAATCCCTGGTTTGGGCTCCAGTTCGGCTGCGATGTTAAGTCCGAAGCGGTTGGCAAAGTAGATCCAGCTTTTATGGTACGTCACAATCGACTGGCCTTTCAGCGGCTTCATCGCCGCGACCCAGCCGCCAGCTTCAACCTCTTCGCCGGAAAGCAGGGACGCCCACAGCTTGTCGCCGCCCATCTTTTCAACGGCTTCCTCTCCAAACATGCGGCGATCCAGTTCCGTTTGGAATGCAATGGCATTGGCGCGGTAGCTTTCCGCGTTGGCGGGATCGAGTTGCGACAAGCGGTCCGCAATGTCGGCTGCGATAATCCGCGCATTGTACGGGTCGAGCATATAGTGCGGATTGCCCTGGGCATGCACATCGCCCATGGCGCGGCTCAACAAGTGCAGGTCGGGAACCTCCAGCGGCTTGATATGGGCCGAAGTATTGAGGTGCCCGGTCATGCCGGGGCGGATCTTGCGGTTGCGCGAACCATCGATCACCGGCATCTCCCAGCCGATCTCCAGATCCATGCCCACGCAGATCCAGAGATCCGCCTTGCGTGCCATCATGATATATTTAGGCCGCGCCTGCAGGTGGTGCGGATCCTCCTTTCCGCTGCATATATAATCCACCTTTGCGCAATCCCCGGACACCGACCCGGTCAACGAGGCCAGATCCGATGTGGTGGCGACCACCTGCAGTTTGCCGCGTGCCTGGGCGTTGATGGCCGAAGCCGCGATGAGCATTCCAAGCAGGAATTTTTCAACATTCGTATTTTTTCCCAACATGTCGATTCCTCCTTAAAATTTGTGGGCGCCATGGGCTCCGAGCGAAACCACCAGTTGAACAAAACCTTCCCAGACATTTTCGGTACCCGCTGCGGTTTCATAGTCGCCGTTGCTGACCTGAAAACGGATGCGCGAAAACTCGGAGGGGCTGAAGTCGATCATCGCACTGGTGCGGTAGCTGTCGCCATAGTCGAAGTCACCTCCGGGCGGGGTCTTTTCCGAGTTGGTCAGGCCGACCCTGTCGAAACGCAGGCCACCGCGCCAGCGCGGCAGGAATCCGTACACCGCCTGGGCGTAGAAGCCATCCTGCTCGTTTATTTTGCTGTTGCCGACCAATGCAGGATTAAGGTCGTGCTGTTCCACGGTCAGATCCTGCTTCCGCGCAAAATATTCCGCCTGCAATGTCAGGTCGCCCTGGCCGTAGGAGCGGGCGGAATTATATTTGTAGACCACATCGCCACCCCAAAACATGCTGTCGCCGTCCAGCCAATGATCCAGCGTTCCGTCGTCGTTTCCGTCGTGTGCCTCCTGCTGGTTTCCAGCTGCACCGAACAGACCGAACTGGCAGGCATGGTTGCCCGGCAGGTTCGGGGCAATCTTCAGCCAGCCCACGCCCAAACGCGGGCCGTTGTGCGACGGCAGTTCCTCGCTGCCAACATCACTGAACATCTTTTCGTTTTCCCCCTGCAGTGCTTCCGCACCTGCCAGCAGGTAGAACGGGGTCGGAGCCAGCCACGAGACTTGCGCACCCTTTTCATTCAGGCCGTGGCTGCCAAGCGTCAGTTCATAAATCAGCGGCTGGTCGGTAAAATCCCATTCATGGCTGTGCCGGGCATTGATATAGCCGAAGTCGCTGAAAAACTTGCCGGCCTTCGCTTGGAATCCCCACGGCAGGCAAGTGGTTTCAATCTCGGCCGTTTCCATCTCCGCGCTGTTTTCAGAGATCGCTGCAATGGCCGATGCCTTGAAATAGTTATCCACTTCCGCTGAAAACTGGAGTTCCAGATGTCGCAGGTTAAAACCGTTTTCATAGCCGTGACTATGACCGTGATCGTCATGATGCGCATGGCCAAACCCGGACATTTCTTCCTTGATGTGGCTCATTCCTTCTTCCGAATCCTCGGTGTAGTAGAAGGTGTCGATGATCACCGACACAGCCGGATTGAACGCCTTCAGCGAGCTTTCGGCCTGGCTGTGGGAATAGTTCGGCTGTTCAGTGTTTGCGTATGCAAAAGTAAGCAGGCCCGCCGCTGCAAATGCGGGCATAATAAAGTGTTTCATTTAAATCTCCGTTAATAGAATAAGACTGCGTTCTGCCGGTGGGCAGAGGTGCGCAAGCAAGGTGCTAAGCAGTCTTGAACGGAGGTGCCCGGGCCTGCTCGCGCAGGATGGGCTGTAGAGAGTTGACGGTATCCAGTACAACAGGAACCGGCTCGACCAAAACAGGAATATGCGTTGTGACTAGGATTTCAGGGGAATCAATCTGCATCATCATGAGCTGGCAGATTGAACACGAGTCGGGTGAATGCTCACTATGCTTGGGCGATTCCTCCGAATGCTGATGCTCCTGTGGATCGGAATGTGTACAGTGGCATTGGATATCCTCGTGCCGAACGGTTGAGGAACAGAAGCCAATGGCCATGTGGGAAGCAGGAAGCAATACCATCAGAATGAGGTATGATATTGCTAAAAATGAACGCCCTAACTTCATACAACCATACGACCCGTTTTCCCCAACGCCGTCAAGGCGTATAGCGGCCCTGCAACCGTATTCATTGCCCAAGTTCCCGGTCCGTAATAACAGAGCCTAGGTAGAGCGGGAGGCAGCACGTGCCGAAGTATTTGGCAAAGAGTGCTTCCGCCTGCTCGCCGGAACAGTGGGTGGGGGCAACCCAGCGGGTACCGAGGTATTCCAGTTCCCCCGCAATACGTTCAATCTCTTCAGCGGGGGAATCCTTCAAATGGAAGCCGCCCATCACCAGCATCGGCAAATCCGGGGCAGTTTTGGCCAAGCGTTGAGTGATGGCCACAATGCCGGGATGGGCGCAGCCGGTGATCACAATGCGTTGATTCTTCGTATGCAGAAGCGTGGCCTGTTCGTTGCGCGGCCCTTCCATTTCGCCGCTCAGCACGACGCCGGGGCAAACGGACATTTTATCTGCACCAACGGGAACGACTCGTGCTCCGTGCGACCGGACTTCATCCATCAGATGCTTGGAAAACGATCCGGGCAGATAGACCTCCACGTCGGGATTCGCATCCAGAAAAGACCACATTCCGCCGATATGATCCCAGTCGCCATGCGAAATAATCACGGTATCGATTTGAGCCGGATCAATCCCGAGGGCGGCCAGGTTGTTCAACAGAATCGACCCGGAGGTTCCTGTATCGAAGAGGATGGTTTTTTCAAAGCCTTCGACCACGCAGGCGAACCCCCAGCTCGGTTTCAAGGCTTTGTTTTGCGGCATGTGGTTGTCATACGCCACCGTGATTCGAAACCCGTTTTTCACTCTGCTCCTTCCTAAGCTTTATCCATTTCACCCATGCCGATCCGTTTAGTTGGACGGCGACCGGCTCTCTTCCTATGGAATGCTGATTGCCTCAACCGGACAGGCATCTACGCAGAGACCGCACTCTGTGCATTTTGCCGCATCTATCACAGCAATGTCGCCGTCCATGGTGATTGCTTCCTCCGGGCATACGTCTACGCAGGCGCTGCATCCCGTGCATTCTTCCCTATCAACTTGTGCTGCCATTTTCTTTCTTCCGTTATCTTCTGGTTTTCACAACTCGTTCCACCGTCCCGCCTGATGCTGCATTGCGGAACCGTAGTCGATAATCAATATGCCGTTCAAGTGATCGATCTCATGCTGCACAATGCGGGCAAGGAAACCATCAAGCTTTAGTTCCACCTCTCGGTTCTCAATATCAAGCGCTTGAACCCAAATGGAGGTTGGCCTCGAAATATCCACTTCCTGGCCGGGAAGGCTCAGGCACCCTTCCACCATTGCACCGGAACCTTCGCTTTCCAGAATTTCCGGATTAGCGAGCCCAAGCTTTGCACCCTCGGCCTCTGCCACGATCAGGCGCGAGTCAAATCCCACTTGCGGTGCGGCCAATCCCACGCCGTCCCATCGCCACATGTTCTCAAACATGGATTTTAAAAGATGGCGCTCGTGCTCCCCGACGCGAAGTATGGGATCCGCTTGAACCCGCAGTATCGGATCGGGAAATGTGCGTAGTTCCAGCTCTTTCATCATCAGAACACCATGCGTAACTACTCCTTGGTCATCAGGGCACCGCAACTCGGACATTTAGTCTGACTGCACGATTCTCCCCGCTTATGGGGAACTACTTCGCCACAGCTCGGGCAAACGCAGTTTTCGCTGGGGCCTCGGCCAAAGCCGTGACCGCGGCCTTTGCCTCTTTCTCCCGCCATCCCTTGTCCCGTAGGACCTGTTCCATCTCTTCTAGGCATTACCGCCTCCTTTCGCCTGCGCAGCTTCCCGAAATGCTTTCAGAAGAATTTATGAGCACCAGAAAGCCACACGTTAAAAAAACACCTTCCCCTGCAATCTTTCCGCATTGCAATTTCACGGTAATCCTCTTATTCCATATTTCAACAATATCCCTTGTAAAATACGGGAGGGTTGCAAGGTTTTTCCAGAGGGGGATTTGTACGGCTTATTTTACCTTTTAACCAAAAATCGGAACCAACCATATGAAACGAGACTCAAAAACCTTAACAAACCTAGGCGTTTACACTCGGTCTACGCCCTCTATGGGATGATAGTGGAAGCAATTTGAAGATAAGGAGATGATGATGCGAGTAGAACATTTAACAAAAGAGAGATTCAAAGAGATATTTTTTGACTATGAAACTTCAGAAGAG
>DAOVNC010000204.1 GCA_030630445.1 Kiritimatiellales bacterium
AGGGAAAAAGGCTTGGTCAGATAATCGTCGGCACCCGCTTCAAGCCCGGCAACGCGATCCTCGACGGCATCCTTGGCCGTCAGGATCAAGACATGGGTTTCAACCCCCTTGTCGCGCAACCGCCTCAGCAAGGTCAATCCATCGAGCTTCGGAAGCATTAGGTCCAGCACAACCACGTCGTGCAAGCCGGCCTCCGCCAACCAAAGTCCCTCCTCGCCATCGGTGGCGGCATCCACCACATAGCCGCTCTTCCGCAGCGCCATCCCGATGGATGCCTGCAGCCGCACCGAATCCTCTATCACCAATATCTTCATTAAACAACAAACCCCGGCATCGATGGTCCGCATGCCGAGGTTCTCTTTATATGGAGGACGAGCCGCATCAAAGACTAATCGTCATCATCGTCATCGTCGTCATCATCGTCATCATCGTCGTCATGCTTTTGCCCTTTAACTTCCAGCTCGGTGATCTTGCCTTTTTCGGTGATTTCCAATTCGATCCGCTGGCCGTCCATCACGATAACCACTTCATAGGACACCTCGCCGTTTTCCTGCTCGCGCACGGCCTCCTCCACCGTTGCCTCTTCAAATTTATCCAGGGTGGCCTTCACCTTTTTCGGCAGTTTTTCCGGGGCAATCTCCTGTTCGATTTCCAGCACGGTTCCATCCGGGGCAATCGTCAGTTCGCACTCTTTTCCATCCACTTTCATCTCGATCTCATAGACCACGGCACCCTCTTCCATCTCCTTCTCTATCTCGTCGATGGCTCCCCCGGGGCAGGCTTTCATTGCCGCCGCAAGCACCGGCGCGGGCAGCTGTTCCTCCGAAATCTCGTTTTCTTCCGCCCATGCCGCCGCCACACCCAGGGCCATGGCGGCCAAACCGATTCGAATCATGTTTCCATTCATTGTATTTCTCCATTCCATGATGACTCCTCACAACCGGCGGGATCCCCCCTTCCGGACGGCACACCCCGTGCCGATGCCCGCAAACCTACACCATCCAACCTTACGGAAAGATTACCGTTCAGCGGTGCCCATTGGATATGCATGTTTCTCATTTTCCCCGTATCTTTCTCTTTCAACAACCCCGAAGAATGCTTTCGAGTTTAGCGGGTTCTGGCTTTAAGTAAAGCGAAGGCCTTGTGGATATTTTTCATCGAGTTGCTTCAAATTAAATGACACCGAAGCATCGATAGGGAGCAGGTTTGATTTTGCCGCAAACCGACCTCTTTTTTATATCGTATACTATATAATTATGGTCATATAAGCCCTATTTAGGGGTAAAATATATCGTATACTATATAAAAATCTAGAGTGCTTAACTCGCACTCCGAAGCCTTTCCCGGTGTTACATGGCACTAGTTGCCCTCCCGTTCAGCAATCAGTTTGCTGTCCATCATTTTGTCGAAAACTCTCATCTCCCCCGGATGCGGCATGGTCGAGCGGCAGCGCCTCGGCGGGGTTTTCCATCAATGGAAATGGGTTTCCCTGTCCATAAAAATATGCATAATTCGTTGGTTCTATAATGCCTGTTCTATAATGCCTTCTGGAAATGAACCCATGCGATTGAAACCCTATTACCGATTATTTCTTTTCATACTGGCGTGCGGGGCGGCGGTTGCCGAACCCGAACGGTATTCATCGCCGCTATCCATTGTTGCGGATCAACGCGGCGAGGTACTCTATGTTGGTGAAAAAACAGCCCGTCAAATTGCGCGCATTTCCCCGCGAACCGGCAAGCCGGACAAGCGCTATCCCCTGCCCGCCCAACCCAACGGATTGGCCATTTCGAACGACGGCACAAAACTGTATGTCACCGTGGAGGAACCGGCCGGGCGCGTTTATGGGATCGATACGGACTCGGGAGAAATCCTCCAAACCATCAAAACCGGCCACACCCCGATGGCCCCGACGCTCAGTCCCGACGAAAAAACCCTCTACGTCTGCAACCGCTTCAACAACAACATCGCCATCATCGATCTCGCCACCGGAGAAACCCTGAAAACGATCCCGGTGGTACGTGAGCCGGTCGCCATGGCGCTGACGCGTGACGGGCGCTTTCTGTTTGTGGCCAACCACCTGCCCACCGGTGCGGCCGACGTCGACTACATGACC
The DNA here is from genome assembly GCA_030630445.1 of Kiritimatiellales bacterium. Classification (GTDB taxonomy): domain Bacteria; phylum Verrucomicrobiota; class Kiritimatiellia; order Kiritimatiellales; family Pontiellaceae; genus Pontiella. The sequence continues at coordinate 2,117 of DAOVNC010000204.1, forward strand.
TCCGTCATTAATGTGATCGACACGGAAAAACAGGCGGTGGTAAAAAGCATCCCCCTCCCCAACGGAGCGATCGATCTGCGCGAAATGGTCATCTCCCCAGACGGAAAACATCTCTATGTCCCCTCTATCTTCGCGCGCTTCCTCGTGCCTACCACGCAGATTGAACGCGGATGGATCAATACCCACGCACTGAATATTATCGACGTGGAGCGGCAAAAACTACTCCACACCGTGCTGCTCGACGATGTCGACCGCGGCGCGGCCAACCCGTGGGGCGTGGCCTGCTCGCCGGACAATAAATATATTGTGGTGGCGCACTCCGCAACGCACGAAATCAGCATTATCGACCGCGCGGCGCTCATGGAAAAACTCGCCGGCGTCCCGGAACACGACGCCACCCGTAAATTCGAGGAACGGGCGGACAATCCAATGAACAACCTAGGCTTTCTCTACGATATCCGCCGCCGGGTTCCGCTTAAAGGCAACGGTCCGCGCAATCTCGTGGTTCTGGGAAACCGGGCCTACATCACCGAATACTTTTCCGGCTCCATCGGCGTGGTTGCGCTCGACCCGGCCATCCGAAACAACGTCCGCTCCGTTGCGCTCGGCCCCCGGAAACCAATGGATGCGGTTCGCAAAGGCGAAATGTATTTCAACGATGCCGCGCTCTGCTTCCAGCAATGGCAAAGCTGCGCCACCTGCCACCCGGATGTCCGAACCGACGCCGTGAATTGGGATCTGCTCAACGATGGGATCGGGAACCCGAAAAGCACCAAGAGCCTGCTGCTCTCGCACGCCACGCCGCCCGCCATGATCACCGGCATCCGGCCCGATGCCGAGACCGCGGTGCGCGCAGGAATCCGCCACATCCAATTCGCACCCGCCAGCGAAGAAAAAGCCGCGGCCATCGATGCCTTCCTCAAATCGCTCCAGCCTATTCCCAGCCCGCACCTCGTCGATGGCAAGCTGAGCGAAGCCGCGCAACGCGGCAAGAAAATCTTTGCGGGGGATGCCGGGTGCAGCCATTGCCATTCCGGAAAATATCTCACGAACATGCGGAAATACGATGTCGGCACGGGGACGGACCGCGAAAAGGGCATTCCGTTCGACACGCCCACTCTGATCGAGGTCTGGCGAACCGCTCCCTATCTCTATGACGGACGGGCCGCCACGATGAAGGCGATCTTTCGAACTTTCAATTCAGGCGACCATCATGGGGTAACCTCCCCGCTCTCGGAAGAGGAGATGGGCGACCTCGTGGAATACGTCCTTTCTCTGTAGACCCTATCAACCCTACAGCAAGGAATTTAAGTTGGAGCCGTTCGCTCGGGTGTAGCATCCAAAGGAGAACAACGATGAATCGACGTGATGTATTGACGGTGGGTTTTACCGGAGGATTGCTGGCGGCAACGGGATTTGCAAGAGAGGCTCAACGACCTAATATCCTTTTTTGCATTGCGGACGATGCGTCGATGAAAAGTTTTGGGGCCTATGGCTGCAACTATATCAAAACGCCTTCTGTCGACCGTTTGGCGCGCGAGGGCGTGGTGTTTAACAATGCCTATAACTGCAACCCGAAATGCGCTCCGGCGCGGGCGTGCCTCGTGACGGGCCGCTACAGCTGGCAGCTCAAGGAAGCCTGCAATCACTTCCCGCATTTTCCGGCCGAGTTTGAATTCTATCCGCATCTGCTCATGAAGGCGGGTTATCACGTGGGCTTCACCGGCAAGGGATGGGGGCCGGGTTCATACGACACCAAGCACAATCCGGCGGGGCCGGCATATAGCCAGATCAAATTGAAGGCCCCGTACAAGGGCATCAGCAACAAGGATTATGCGGCCAACTTTGCGGCGTTTCTGAACGAGAAGAAGGAGGGGCAATCGTTCTGTTTCTGGCTCGGCACCCACGAACCGCACCGCGGCTATGAAAAGGGTGCCTGGAAAAAGGCCGGCCGCAAACTGTCCGATGCCGAAGTGCCGCCATTCTACCCCGACAACGACACCATTCGCGGCGATCTGCTCGATTATGCCAACGAGGTGGAGTGGTACGACACGCACGTTGGCCGCGCTGTTCAAGCCTTGGAAGAAAAGGGGCTAATGGACAACACGCTCATCGTCGTTACTTCCGACCACGGCATGCCCTTCCCGCGCGTGAAGGGGCAGCTCTACGAGGAAGGTTTCCATGTTCCGATGGTGGCCTATTGGAAGGGCGTCATCCAGCCGGGCCGCAGGGTAGACGACTTTGTCAGTTTCCCCGACGTGGCACCCACCTTCATGGAGGCGGCCGGATTGAAGCCGCACAAGCAGATGACCGGCAAGAGCTTTCTCGATGTGCTGCGCTCGTCAAAGTCGGGGCAGGTCGACCCCTCCCGCGACCATGTTCTGCTGGGCAAGGAACGGCACGATACCGGCCGCTCCAACGAGGACGGGATCGACCTGACCTATCCCGTGCGTGCCATCCGCACCAAAGAGTTTTTCTACGTACACAACATCAAGCCCGAGCGCTGGCCGGTCGGCAATCCCGAGCATGGCCTGCGCAATTGCGACGGGTCGCCAACCAAGAAATACCTGACCGACCTGAAGCCCGGCGACACGGAATACCGCTACTATGAAATGAGTTTTGGCAAACGCCCGGAAGAAGAACTCTACCAAATCCGGAAGGATCCTCATTGCATGAACAACCTCGCGGCCAATCCGGAATATGCGGCCACCAAAAAACAGCTCCGCAAGCAGATGGAGACCGAGCTAACCGCCCAAGGCGATCCGCGCACGCTGGGACAGGTCGATGTCTTCGAGCACTATGAATACACAGGCAAACCCTTCAACTATGAGCGCAAAAGATAGGGTACCTGCCCGGAGGGCCTGAATCATTAGCGACTTTTTCCACAAGGTGCAGCACAGGCCCTCTGCCAAACCCAAACTCTTCTGCTGTCGACCACAACGGCACCGGCCGCCAATAAATCTTTCTCAATGCCCGGCATGTGCCCGGCACCCCAGGGCACCGCGACATAATCATAGTTTTTAAGGGAATCATAGATGCAGTCCGTGACCCGGCGGTTTCGGTCCTCGATAATCTCTTTCCACAACAAGTTGATATCCGGTGCAGGGATGGATGTGGACTTCAATAGAGTCATGGCATAGTTGCCGGAGTCCGAATTGTGGAATAGGGCGCTAATCGCACTGAGAAAGTCGACGACTTCAGGGGATAGCATGCTGATGTCGATGTCGCAGCTATTTGTGGGGAGCTCGGCGGCGAGGGTTTGATTATCCTGAGCCACAAGCCCCAAAGAGGTAGCAAGCTTTTCATAGCCCATCCCGTTCGCAAGAAGGTTCTTCCGATCCGTCACCCCCTCCGGAATCACCACGGTCTTTTCGGGGGGCAACCCGGCAATCAAATCGGAATAAAACGAACGGTCGGCAATGTGAACGGTCGGCAACAGCAAAATCTTTTTATCGTTATGCCGATAGGTGCGGACCTCCACGCTGACGCCCTTCGCATTCAGGTGAACGAAGCCCTGAGAGAAGTGAGAAATCCCCGCGCTTGCGGAAACACCCACATAGATACAAAGCAGCGGGCCGACGAGAAACACGTTCACGGCAACGAATCCAAACAGTCGCGGCCACCGGAACTCCAGCTGCTCAAACGCCGACATTCCATAAAGCCACTGTCCGTTTTGGCTAGAGCATCTAAGGCCGACCAACACCAAGATCCCCAAAACAACTTGCGCCACCGATAGCGCGAATTCTGTATTTTGAATGCCCAGAAAGAAGGGCAATGGTAGGGCAAAGAACAGTCCCACCCAGATAATGAACAGGATCATGGGGAACAGCACTCGCCACGGAAAACCACGCGTGCATCCGATGATGCAATACAGCGGAAATGCCAGCACAAAAGGGAAGAACGCAACGACACCACGGATGGCAAAAAGGGGGTGAATCCCAAAACAACGCGCCGTGACCATGTCGACTAGAGAAATGATGCCATCCAAAAGAAACAAAATGATGTAGATATTAGCCAGCCTCTTCATAACGTTCATTCCCTTCTGTCGAGGAGTTGCAAAGCCTCTGTCTCTGGATCAAGTCATCGGCTTTTCATCGCTGAATTGGGTGATAGGGGTCAATTCCACCTTCTTGAATTCAACCTCGGAACCTTCCGCCTGCAACGCAATCCGGCCTTTTGCCGCGGTGCAGTCGAACCCATGGTTAACGAGATCCCCGTTGACCCAAACCATAATGGAGTTATCCAGGCATTCGATCACCATTGTGTTCCACTCTCCAGCGGGTTTTTCGGAGTTGTCCGTCAGGTTTTTAATTCGTCGGGCCTTCCCTTTGGATACTCCCCATTTTTCCTTGGAGCCCCGCCGGGCGACCATGTCGGGCACGCTGATGTCTTCCTCGATGCACCAAAAGTCGCCGGCGTTCCGGTGCATCATTTGCACTTCAATGGATTTGGGAAACATGCCGTAGAGGGCCCGCGGCGTTGATGCGTG
>DAOVNC010000133.1 GCA_030630445.1 Kiritimatiellales bacterium
CCATCTCCGTCTCACTCCGATGGAGCTACGGGCGAAGGGGTCGGCGAAGGGGTCGCTCCTCGGATTTAAGCGCTCGCTACACTTCCTGACCCTAAAAAATTATTCTACTACCAATCGCGTTGCTCATGGGTGGTTAGCGACTCCCACTCGGCAAAGTTAGTTCCATCTGCGTGAGATAGAGTCGCATTTCCAGCTCGAGTTGATGGTAGTCGGGGAGCATATGTTCGCACAGCTGGTAAAAGGCCTTGTTGTGTTCTTTTTCTTTCAGGTGCGCCAGCTCATGCACCACGATCATTTTGAGCAAGGCTTCTGGCACGTTTTTAAATGGGTCTTCCGCAAAATCTGTGGGTACATCGCAGGGGGATACAACCGCAGATGGGCGCGGATTGCTCGGATAAATGAAGAAATGGATACAATCGGGCTTTAAATCAGGGGTTGTTTTTCTGTATCAAAATATCATCTGGCTCTGAAGTACTGGTTTTGCATGAATATTCCCACTATTCGCGCCCATCCGCGCCATCCGCGGTCAAATTGCCTTGATGCTGCCCACGAATTCGGCGGAAGAGCTTTTTAAATGCGGCAGCGATACGGATTTCATTTTTTCTTTTTGGTTTACCACCTTGATTGCGGGAAACAGAGCTGTGCGTTCCAAGGGGTCCATGGATTACGTGAATCTTATTGTCGTAAACCACCTTGCTGATAGGTGGAGACTTTTTCATCGAAAGGGTCGGTCCTCGGATTTAAGCGTTTGGCGAAGGGGTCGGTCCTGAATGGCACTTACGTTAAGGATAATTTGTACGTTTTTAGGGACTTCATGCGACAGATCAACGGTTGCCATTTCGTTGCTCTTCATTGCCGTCGCTTCGCGCCAGCCTCACTTCGTGTCCCCTTTGGGGTGAAGCGTTACTACAAAAATCTACCAACGCACGGTGTAGCACACGCTTCCCCGACCGTAGGGAGGAAAGCGTTTCCCCGTGTAACCGGATAGATATTTCAACGACGTCATTGGGTTTTCAACTCCGCCCGAAGGGCCCGACGTGAAGCCCGGTCGACGAGCGTGAATAGCTGATCGATCGGACTTTTCTGATGGGAACGGCGATGACCCTTCACTTTAACAAAGGTGCAATCCAGCGGATCGATCAGGCTAAAAAATTCCTGATAGAGGTCCGAATGGTTGAGTTGGACGCCGGCTTTGGAGCGATACCCGTGTTTTTCCATCCTTTCACGGCGATCAGGCAGACCGATGATGTTTTGGGAGTCGGTATACAGGGTGACGGTTAGGGGCTCGGTGAACCTTTCACTTCGTTCATTATTTCCTCCGGAAATTATGCTTCGCGTTGCTCGCGCGCGGAGCGCCCAAATGAGGGTTTCGATTTCCAGTCGGGTGGAGGATGTTTCTTCAAATCGTTTAAGCTGCACACGGTTTTTCAATGCTTGGAAATCCATGTTTAAATCAGGTATCGCAAGAAAGGCACCATAACCGATCCGGGATGTCGGATGCGCACTTCCATCTGTAAATAGCATGAGCGATTTCATCTTCGGCGGCGGCGGTGTCTTCCGTTTTTCTTTTTTCGTGAAGGTTCAGGATGCTGTTCTTTTTCCAGCCGCTCCCGTTCGCGGAGCCGGCGTTGGCGTTCTTCATTTTCTTTGGTGGCAAATTCCACTTCGTTCAGTACGCCCTTTACATCGGCTGCTTTCCGGCACTCTTTGAAGCGTCCGGTGAGTTTGGTGCCGGGGGAAAGCGTGCCGGCTTCATAATGCGCCCAGATTTCTTTGGCGTGTTTGCCTTTGAGCAGGTCGGGAGCGAAACGGCCGTAATACGCGGTCATATTGTTGACGTCGCGGGCGAGCATGGATCGCGCGTTGTTGTTGCCGGCGGCGTTGACCGCTTGCGGCAGGTCGATGATGACGGGGCCGGATTCGTTGAGCAGCACATTGAATTCCGACAGGTCGCCGTGGACGATTCCGGCACAGAGCATGCGAACGATGTCTGTCATGATGGTTGCATGGTCTTTCCGGGCCTGTTCGGCCGTCATGGCGACGTCGTTCAGCCGGGGAGCTACGCGGCTCTCGGCATCGGTAATCAGTTCCATCAGCAATACGCCGTCGAAGCAGCCATAGGGTTTGGGCACGCGTACGTTGGCATTCGCAAGCAGGTAGAGCGCGTCGACTTCCGCATTCTGCCAGATTTCTTCCTGTTCCTTTTTACCGAACTTAGAGCCTTTGGCCATGGCGCGTCCTCGGCGGGAATTACGCACATGACGTCCTTCCCGGTATTGAACCGCCTTTTTGAAGCTACGTTTGGATGCGTCCTTGTAGACCTTGGCGCAGCGAATTTCAGAGCCGCAGCGGACGATGAAAATAGTCGCTTCCTTGCCGCTCATTAACTGCCGGAGGACTTCATCCACAAGTCCATCGTCGATCAAGGCTTTGAGTTGTTTTGGAATTTTCATTGCGCGCTTATACGTTGATTGAGGGTGAAATGGAATTTGAGAAATGGAAAAACTCACGGGGTCATGCACGGTGCGCGGGGTCAGAACGCTTTTTCCGTTATTCAACGGTGCCGATCCTCGGGTTTAAGCGTTCGCTACACTTTCCGGTTCTAAAATATCGTTATGCTATCAATCGCTTTGCTCATGGGTGGTTACAGCCGAAAAGTCCGTCTCCATTTCACTACGACGGAACTACAAAGCCGAACCCTCCTATGTAGTTCACTCGCAACACAGTGGAGAGTGGAAGTGCAGGCTTAGCGCTGGAACATCTATAGCGTGAATGCTATAGATTACTCGTTTTAAGGGGTTTTAACGGAACAAATATAGCGAGTACGCTATATCCAGGAGTGGGTTATGAGCAGTGAAAATGCGCAAAAAATCGGGCCGTTGCTGCAGATGGAACGGAGAAGGTCGGGTATCTCGCAGGTCGAAATTACGGAGAAAACGGGGATCGCGCAGTCGACCCTTCGCCGACTCGAAAGCGGCGACTCCAATTTCCGGATCGGCACGCTGGAAAGTTATGTGGACGCGCTGGGCAAAAAGCTGAACCTGATCTCGAAGGATGCGGAACTTTTCCATTACACCGCCGTTGTGCAGTCGGTCTATGACGGCGATACCTGCCGCGTGGATATTGACCTCGGCCTCGGCATTTGGATTCGCAACGAAAAGCTGAGGCTGGTGCGTATCAATGCGCCGGAAATGACGGGGCCGGACAAGGCTCTTGGCATTGCTTCCCGCGATTTCCTGCGCGGGCTGATTGACGGGCGGGAAGTCATTATTGAAACGTTGAAGGATCGGCGCGGAAAGTATGGCCGCTATCTTGCGGAAATCTGGGTCGGGCAGGAGGGCGTTTGGCTGAATGCGAACGATGCTCTTGTCGATGCCGGCCACGCGGTCTATCAGGAATACTGATCGGTTCGGGTTAGGCAACGGTGAGTACAATGGTGAAGGTGCTGCCGCTTCCGAGCGTGCTTTCCACCCGGATTGTTCCGTGATGGGCCTGGACGATATGGTTTACAATGGAAAGGCCAAGACCGGTTCCGCCGAGCTTGCGACTGCGGGCGGTATCCACGCGGTAGAACCGTTCGAACAGTCGATGAAGGTGCTTTTCTTCAATGCCGAACCCTTCGTCTTTAACCTGAATCATTACCTGTCCGGCCTGTTTTTTTGCTAGAATCTGTACCGTTTTGTCCGGCTCGCTGTATTTGACGGCATTGATGATCAGATTGACGAGCGCTTGTTCAATCAGCGGGGCGTTGATGGTTAACGTAAGCTCTTCGGGGCAATCCATTGCGATGGCGATGTTTTTCTTCTCGGCGTGGAGTTGGCAGAGGGTTATGGCGTTGTCGAGTACGCTGGCCAGCCCGCAGGGTTCTTTCAGCACAAGCCCCTCTTTCTGCTCTAGCCGCGAGAGGGTCAACAGGTCGTCGATGATGGCGTTGAGCCGCCCGGACTGCTGGTTGATGATTTCCAGAAAACGCAGGACATCGGGGTCGTGGTTCCAGTCGCCGGAAAGCAGCGTTTCAACAAATCCTTTGATCGAGGTGATCGGGGTTTTGAGTTCGTGGGAGACATTCGCCACAAAATCGGAGCGTACGGTTTCGAGGTAGCTGAGTTGCTCTGCCATTTCGTTGAGCGACTCCGCTAGCTGATCGAGTTCGCGGTTGGGCTGGCTTGGGATACGGTGTTTGAAGTCGTGCCGGGCAAAATGTCGCGCGGCATCGTTGATGCTTTCGAGCGGGGCGGTGATGCGTTTGGCGGCGAAGATGCAGATGAGCATGGCTAGACCACCGGTGAGCAGTGCGGCAATAACGATTTTGATCGTCATAGTCTTTAGGGTTTCGTCGATGACCGTCATCGGCAGCGAGGCACGCACTGCGTAAACAACGTTTCCGCGTCCGTCTTTCAATGGGACCGCGACATACATCATTTCTTTGCCCAGTGTTTGGCTATGGCGTGTGTCGTTTCCGGTGCCACCTTTCAAGGCCACCTGAATTTCCGGACGGTTTTCATGCCGCTCCATGGCGGCAGGCTGTTGATTCGAGTCGCCCAGCACGGTTCCATCCGGCGCAACAAGGGTAAAACGTGTATTCGAAGTTTGTCCCAGCTTCTTGCAAAGCGTGTCCAGATCGGACTGGTCGTATTCCCGTGCATGTTCGCCCAGCATTCGGGCGCGCGTCACGAGGTCGGTTTCCAGCGACTGGAAGTAGATGCCCGACATGGAGCGGAAGGCGTATAGCGATACCGCCGTAATAGCAACGGCCGTCAAAATCCAGTAGGAGGGGAGCAGTACCCAGAAAAGAGGTCTTTTCTTCATTCCTGTTCCTTGAAGCGATAACCAACGCCGCGCACGGTTTCAACATACCGGCCCGCCTCGCCCAGCTTTTTGCGCAGCCCAACGATTTGGACATCGACGGAGCGATCAGTCACTGGATAGTCATCGCCATGCACCGCGTCCACAATCTGGTAGCGTGTAAAAACACGCCCCGGTTGGCTGGCCATCAGTTGCAGGACCTTGAACTCCGTCGACGTCAGCGTGATCTCTTTTTCGTCAACCGTCACCTTGTAGCGGCTGGTATCAATCGAAATATTATGGATGGTGATCAGATCGTTTCTGGAGGTTGTTGCTTCCGACTCGGTACGGCGCAGAGCGGCCTTCACCCGGGCAAGCAGTACGCGCGGGCTAAATGGTTTCGTCACATAGTCGTCAGCGCCCAGCTCAAGGCCCGCAACGATGTCGGCCTCCTCGGAGAGGGCGGTCAGCATGATGATTGGAATCCGCGCGGTTTTCGGATCGCCCTTCAGGCTCTTGCAAACCTCCAGCCCGTCCGCTCCCGGCAGCATGATGTCGAGGAGGATCAGGTCCGGCCTATGCTTCCCAACCGCCGAAAGCGCTTTTTCACCGGAGTCGACCACCTTCACGCGGTACTTGTTCCGTTCCAGGTTGAACTGCAGCAGTTCCTGAATCGTCGCCTCGTCCTCAACCACCAGTATCTTTTTCTTTTCCATGCGCGTAATGTCCTGCATTTGCCCGGCGGCAACAAACCCTAAAATGTTAGAATCGTGTGAGCCATCTCCGCTGTGCTGCGATGGGACTACGTAGAAACCCCTGCGCGGAAATCCCTATGTAGTTCACTCGAAGCGAAGCGGAGAGTGGAATTCTCTTTCCGAACAAGTTCATATTGTGTTTTCCTGTTCTTATGTACGAATGGCGCAAGATGACAGCGGAATACCGGGAAGAAGTTCTGCGGATGCGGAAACAGAGCCGGTTGCCTTGGCACTCGCCGCCGCACTTCGGAACCGAGCCCAATCTCTACCATATCACCGGTGCCTGCTATGAACACCGATCCATTATGAATAGCCCCGAACGTTTGAACGCGTTCGAGTTCAAACTGCTTTCCGGGCTTGCGGAAAGCGGTGTGGCCGAGGTGCGGGCGTGGGTTATCCTTCCAAACCATTATCATTTGCTGCTCAAAACCCGCCTTCCAGATTTTGGTAAATGGCTTCGCCGCCTGCATAACACAAGTGCCACGATGTGGAATGGTGAGGATGTCGCCAGAGGACGGAAGGTATGGCATCGCTATTCAGACCGGCGTATCCGGGGCGATGTCCATTACTACAGGACGCTGAACTACATCCACGCCAATCCCGTGAAACACGGTTTTGTGGTAAAGAGCCAAGCGTGGCCGTGGAGTAGCTTCGCCCGGTTTGAGGAAAAGTACGGTCGGGAAACGCTTGTCGAGTGGTGGCGCGAATATCCTACGACCGGCTATGGCAAGGGCTGGGACGACTGAGACCATCTCCGCTTCGCTACGATGGAACTACATAGAAAAAAACTACGTAGTGTCCTCGAAGTGAAGCGGAGAGGATACATCCCTGCCGAGTGAATTTGACAACGACGCGCCTTCCCGCATACTGTTTCCCTTCAAGGAGCATATTATGAATGATTTCGCGCAGATTCCCATGCAGTTTGTCGGGCCGGTTAAGCTTTCGGGCCCGGTCATCGAAGGCGACTACGAAGTGCCGTTGGCGACCTATGAAACGCCGCTGTGGCCATCGGTTAATCGCGGTGCGCGCGTTTCGATGAACTGCGAGGGCGGCATCCAGTGCACCGTCGTCGACGAACGCATGACCCGCTCTGTTCTCTTTGAAGCCCCCGATGCCGCCGCCTCGCTGTTGGCGCTAGAAAAAATAAAGGTCGGCTTTGCGCACCTCTGTAAAATCGTCGAAGGCACCAGCCGGTTCGCGAAGCTGCTCGACATGCACAGCCAGATTGCCGGCAACCTGTTGTTCCTCCGCTTCGAGTTCAGCACGGGCGACGCCGCCGGGCACAACATGTGTACCCAAGCCGCCGAGGCGCTGATGAACCATATTTTGGAATATAATCCCGAGCTAAAGTATGAATCCATCTCCGGCAACTATTGTTCCGATAAAAAGGCGACGGCGGTGAATGGAATCCTGGGACGCGGAAAATATGTGGTTGCCGAGCTGGTGGTTCCCCGGAAGATTTGCACCCGCTACCTCAAGACCCCGCCGGCCAAGGTGGTGCAGCTCAACATCCGAAAAAACCTGATCGGCACGATGCTCGCGGGCGGGCTGCGTAGCGCCAATGCGCATTTTGCCAACATGCTGCTCGGCTTCTACCTCGCCACCGGGCAGGACGCCGCCAACATTGTCGAAGGCTCGCAAGGGCTCACCATGGCCGAGGAGCGGAAAGGGGATCTCTACTTTTCCGTCACGCTGCCCAATCTCATTGTCGGCACCGTCGGCAACGGCAAAGGCTTTCCCTTTGTTTTGGAAAACATGAAGCGCATGGGGCTCGATGTTGAACGCGAACCCGGCGAAAACTCCCGCCGCCTCGCCTGCCTCTGCGCCGCCACCGTCCTCTGCGGCGAGCTCTCCCTCCTCGCCGCCCAAACCAATCCCGGCGAGCTCATGGATGCCCACCGCCGCATCGAACGGGGGCAGTAGATTCGAGCTTGTGTTCCAATCCTCGGAGGACTAAATTAAGTCCGAATTAAGTTGGAGGTTGTTATGTTGCTATCGGAGTCGGTGAAGCCCATCAGCTATATCAAGGCACACGCCGCAGAGGTATTGGACAATGTGGCAAAGACGCGCAATCCGGTAATCATTACCCAGAATGGTCATGCCAAGGCAATCATTCAGGATTTGCGCTCCTATGAGGAGGTGCAGGAAACCTTGGCAATGCTCAAGGTTGTTGCCGCCGGTGAGAAGGCCGTGGATGAGGGCAGGGTCAAACCCATCGACGAGGCCTTTGCGGAAATCCGGCGGCGGGTTCGGCGGTGAAGGTTCTCTTTTCGGAAGAGGCCATTGACGACCTTGTGGATTTGGACGGGTTTCTGTCGGTGTCCGAATCACCGGAGCGGGCGGATGTGATTATTTCCGGCATTCAGGAAGCCTGCCGGAAGCTAGGAAAATTTCCAGACCAAGGCCATGTTCCGCCTGAACTTGATGGCTACAAGACCACGTATAGAGAGATGCGTTTCAAGGTGTGGCGCATCATTTATCGCGTTGACGCTAGAAGGCTGTACATCTTTGCGATAGTGGATAGTCGTCGCGACATGCAGTCGTTTCTTGAGCGTCGTCTTTTGCGGTAGGTTTCCGGTTCATCGCTTACAGCCCGTAGGCGCGGATAAAGCGCTCGGCATCGAAGTGCTCGGTGAAGAGGTTGATGATCTGCCGGTGCTTCTTTTTGTCGTAGAGCTGGAGCTTGGTGTTGCTGAAGCATTTGTGCAGCGTCATGTCCGTGTCGGCCGTGTCTTGCGAAACGATGATGGCGGGGATGCCGCTTTGGTTTAGCCATTCCGTGGCCGTGGCATCGGGCATGCGATCGGTTGCGCAGGTGAGGATGATGCCGCCGAGCTTTTCGTTGCCGGGCAGGGTGCCGTTGAAGTCGATGATGCGTTTGAGGCGGGTATGCGAGCCCGCGCCGATCACGGCGATGTCGCGGGATTTTAGATGTTCTTCGGGAAGGAACACATCCGATCCCTGCGAAACCACGACGACCTTGCGGCAGGCCCTGTGCCATGCGCTTTCGGGTGACCCTTCAACAATGCGGTGGGTTTTGAAGCTCTGGCCGACAAGCTGCATGGAGGGGTTGTTGAGATATTTCACTTGCGGCATATGGCCAAAAATCTTCAGCGAGGGATCCCATTCGGGGAAGAGGCGGTC
>DAOVNC010000341.1 GCA_030630445.1 Kiritimatiellales bacterium
CTGAGCATTGTGGTTTTAATGATGCTCTCTATTTTCGCACTGGCATTCACGGTGGGTGTTGAACTGGATTTTATTCCCGGAGTGGCGATGGAGCTTCCGGAAAAGGTTGAAGGGTGGGTTGGCAACGAACTTCGTTTTTGCCACAACCCGGATGCCTGCGCGAAGGACTATCACGAAGCCTCCTTCTATATTCGCGAACTTGAAATTCCAGACATCTGCCCGGATTGCGGAGCCCGGCTCTACAACATGGCTCGAGCCGAGAAGGAGCAATTGCCCGAGGATACTGAATTCGTAAAATCGGCCTACACCAATGCTGCGGGGGCGCGACTGTTTACCTCGATTGTTTTGAGCGGAACCGCCCGCGACAGTATTCACCGCCCGCAGCGCTGTTTAAAGGGGCAGGGGAATTCGCTGGATGGAGAATATACACTGTCGGTTCCGCTTGAGGGGCGCGACCCGCTTAAGGTGAGGGTGATCAAGGCGTCCCGCATTTTCCACACAGTCGACGGCCCCGTACCCTATTATTCCTACTATGCCTACTGGTTTGTAGGGCAGGATCGCGAGACCCCGTACCATGTGGGTCGCATGTTTTGGCTCGCGTGGGATCGCGTGGTGCGCAGCAAGGCCAACCGCTGGGCCTATATCGCGGTGTCCGGAGTCCGCGAAGCCGAAGGCGAGGCGTACGAGGCCGGCCTTGTTGACTTTATTCAGCAGGCTTATCCCTACATCCTCACTGAAACCATGAAGAACAAGGTCTACCAATAATCTGCCCATGCTTGGAAGTTGCACCCATGCCCGCATGTTTTTATAGTGCGGGCTTTATTTTTGAAACAAAGGAAACGAAATGTCCGAAGAAAACCAAGGAATGGATGTCGGCTATGTGGCGCACCTCGCGCGCATCGATCTGACGGCCGAAGAAACCTCGCTTTTCCAGAGCCAGCTCGATCAGGTGCTGCACTATGTCGAACAGCTTGGCGAACTCGATGTCAACGACGTCGAACCGACTGCCCACGCCTTCCCCGTGTACAACGTCCTCCGCAAAGACGAACCGGGGAAAAGCTTGCCTCACGCCGACATCATCGCCAACGCACCAGCCGCCACCGATGGCGAGATCCGCGTCCCAAAAATCATCGACCAGTAGGAAGGGCTAACCACTAATCTGCACTAATCGACACTAATCATTAAGGAGATAAATATGTTGAAGCAGGAAGGTTATGATCTGATGGGTGCGGCTTTCGAGGTATATAACGAGAAAGGGCACGGATTTCTTGAGGATGTGTATCAGGAATGTCTTGAGATCGAACTTGAAATGCGCCAGATACCTTTTGAATCGCAATGTGAGTTGAAGCTCTTCTACAAGGAACGCCAGTTGCGAAAGAAATACGTCCCCGACTTTTTTGTTTTTGATGAAATAATTATGGAAATAAAGGCAGTAAAAAAAATACTGCCAGAGCACGAGGCACAACTCATGAACTATTTGAAGGCAACCAAAAAGCGGGTTGGCTATTTAATCAATTTCGGCAATTCTTCCGAACTTGAATGGAAAAGAATCATAATCTGAATTAGTGAAGATTAGTGTAAATTAGTGGTTTTAATTATGGATGGACTGAACAAACTAACCATTGCGGAACTTGCCGAAAAGCTGGCTTCCGGCGAATGCTCATCGGTCGACATCGTCAACGATGTGTTCGCCTCCATCGAGGCCACCGACGGAACGATCGGCGCCTATCTGACCCTCGACCGCGACTCCGCGCTGGAGCAGGCGAAGGCCGCCGACGCAAGCCGGGCCGCCGGGGAAACGTCTCCCATGCTGGGAATCCCGGTCGCGATCAAGGATTTGCTCAACGTGAAGGGGCAGCCCTGCACTTGTTCATCAAAGATCCTCGAAGACTACACCGCGCCGTACGATGCCACCGTCATTGCCAAGCTGCGCGAAGCCGGCGCCGTGTTGCTCGGTCGCGTCAACATGGATGAATTCGCGATGGGATCGAGCACTGAGAACGCCGCGCTTGGCAAGACGTCCAATCCTTGGAATACGGATCACGTGCCGGGCGGTTCCTCCGGCGGTTCCGCCGCCTGCGTCGCGGCCGACGAGGCCATTGTCGCCCTCGGTTCCGATACCGGCGGCTCCATCCGCCAACCCGCCGCCTTCTGCGGATGCGTCGGTGTCAAGCCGACCTATGGCCGCGTTTCGCGCTACGGCCTGACGGCCTTCGCCTCGTCGCTCGACCAGATCGGCCCGCTGTCCAAAACCGTCAAGGATTCCGCTATCCTGCTTGAGGTTCTCTGCGGCCATGATCCAATGGATTCGTCGTCCATCGAGATGGACGTTCCAGACTTTGGAAACAAACTCGGTGACGACCCCTCGCTGGCAGGCATGAAGCTTGGCTTGCCGAAAGAATATTTTGTGGAGGGCATGGATCCCGAGGTCGAAAAATCCGTGCGCGACGCCGTCGAACACTGCAAAAGCCTCGGTGCGGAAATCGTCGATGTCAGCCTGCCGCACTCCAAATATGCCATTGCCGTCTACTACATCATCGCCACCGCCGAATCCGGCGGCGCGGGTTGTTCCGTAGAGTTCGATGGCATTCGCTATGGCCTGCGTATCGACGGCAAGGATCCCATCGAACTCTACGGAAAAACCCGCGCCGCCGGATTCGGCTCCGAAGTAAAGCGCCGCATCATCCTCGGAACCTATGTGCTGAGCAGCGGCTACTACGATGCCTACTACCTAAGGGCGCAAAAAGTCCGCACCCTCATCCGCAACGACTTCACCGAGGCGTTCAAGCGATGCGACGCCATCCTCGCACCCGTCACCCCGACCCCCGCCTACAGGCTCGGTGAAAAAACGGACGATCCGCTCAAGATGTACCTTGACGACATCCTGACCACCCCCGTCAACCTTGCCGGAAACTGTGCGCTGTCATTGCCCTGCGGCTTTTCCTCCGACGGCCTGCCCATCGGCTTGCAGATCATTGCCGATTCCTTCGACGAGGAAACCATCCTCAAAGTCGGCCACGCCTACGAACAAACCACCGAGTGGCACACCCGCAAACCGGAGATTTCATAACCATGGAATACGAAGCAACGATTGGCCTTGAAACGCATATTATGCAGAAGACGGCATCGAAGATGTTCTGCGCATGCAAATATGAATATGGCGCGGCGCCGAACACGCACGTTTGCCCGGTCTGTCTGGGCTATCCCGGCGCGCTGCCCGTGATGAACGAAAAGGCCATCGAACTCTGCTGCAAGGCCGGCCTGCTGCTCGATTGCGAAATCAACCCCTACAGCAAATGGGACCGAAAAAACTATTTCTATCCCGACATGGCGAAGAACTACCAGATCACCCAGGCCGACGAACCGCTCTGTATCGGGGGCCACCTTTCCGTGGACGTCGGTGGCGAAATGAAAACCTTCACGCTCGAACGCATCCACCAGGAGGAAAACGCGGCCAAGAACACGCACGTTGCGGGGGCGAGCCTCGTCGACTACAACCGCGCCGGAACCGCACTCATGGAAATTGTCTCCAACCCCTGCATGCATTCTGCCGAGGATGCGCTCGCCTATCTCACCGCGCTCAAGCAAATCATGGAGTATGGCGGCATTTCCGACTGCAATCCGGAGAAGGGGCAGATCCGTTCCGACGTCAACGTCTCCGTCCGCCCCGTCGGCCAAAAGGAGCTGGGCTCCAAGGTCGAGATCAAGAACATGAACTCGTTTGCATTTATCCAGCAGGCGATCGAATACGAGATTGATCGCCAGACCGAACTGCTGGAAAGCGGCGGAAGCGTTGTGCAGGAAACGCGCGGATTCGATTCCGACCGCGGCGAAACCTTCTCCCAGCGCACCAAGGAAAACGCGCACGACTACCGCTATGTTCCCGAACCCCCCCTCATGCCGGTCAAGATTTCCGCCCAGCAGCTCGAGCAATGGCGTTCCGAGCTCCCAGAACTTCCC
>DAOVNC010000248.1 GCA_030630445.1 Kiritimatiellales bacterium
AAGGGCGCAGGCGGCAAGCTGAACATTGCCTTGATTGGCGCGCATGGCCGCGCCAAAGCCCACTACGGCAATCTTAAGCGGGAAAACGTCGTGGCGATCTGCGACGTAACCGAGGCGAATCTGGCGCTGGCCACCAAGGAGTTCCCGAAGGCCAAGCGCTACAAAGACTGGCGCAAGTGCCTTGAGCAAAAAGACCTCGATGCCGTGGTCTGCTGTACAACAGACCACACCCATGCCTTCATCTCCATCTGGGCCATGAACCGCGGCCTGCATGTCTACTGCGAAAAACCGCTCGGCGACTGCGTCTACGAAGCCCGCGCCGTGCGCGCCGTCTACCTCAAAAACAAGCACAAGCTCGCCACCCAGCACGGCACCCAGCGGCACGCCGGCGAAAACTTTGACCGCGTTGCCGAGCTGATCAAGGGCGGCGCCATCGGCGATCTCAAGGATGTCCATGCATGGGGAAACCGCACGCACAACAAAACCGGCTATCTTCCCGCCGCCGGAACGCCACCCAAAACCGTCGACTGGGACCTATGGATCGGGCCAACCCAAATGCACCCCTACAACCCCGAATACCTCTCCGGCAGGCCCGGCGCAAACTGCCTGCAGTGGAACATGTACCACGACTTCGGCAGCTGGCAGGTCGGCGACATGGGCAGCCACACCATGGATCTCGCATGGAACGCCATCGATGCCGCCGCCCCCACCTCGGCCAAAGCCGATAGCGAGGCCAGCGATGCCTACAACCCCGAAGTCTGCCCCTCCGCCCTGAAAGCCATCTTCGAGATGCCCGCCAACGACTGGCGCGATAAAATCCGCCTCGTGTGGTATCAGGGCGGCCCGATGCCCAACAGCCCGTTCAAGCCGCTCGACCTCAAGAGAATCGGCCACGGCGTCATGTTCAAAGGCACCAAGGGCGTGATTGTGGCCGACTTTGGAAGCCGCATGATCATCCCAATGGGCCGGGGCTCCGACATGACCTACTACAAATCCCCCACCCCGGAACAGGTCGCCCCGTCGATCGGCGGCTTCCAACAGGAATGGATCGACGCCTGCAAAGGTGACCTGAAAACTTCGTGCGACTTCGACTATGCCGGCCGCATGATCGAAACGCTCATGCTCGGCCTCGCCGCGCACCGGGCCGGCAAAGAGCTGAAGTACGATGCCAAGGCCGGACGCGTCACCAACGATGCCATCGCCAACGACTACCTCAAAAAAGAATACCGGAAAGGCTGGAAACTTAATGGGTAATGGAGTGGTGGAGCGAGGGGGCAAGGGAGTCCCGCACAACCGGATAAAACTCCCCCGCCCCCCTACTCCAAAACCTCCCCCACAAAAGGAGAATCACATGAAACGACTGACTGCCGCACTGGCGATTATCGCCCTATCAACCACAGCCTTCTCTGAAGACCCGTGGATCAACCTCTTCAACGGCAAAAACCTCGACGGCTGGACCGTTAAAATCGCAGGCTTCGAGGCGGGCGAAAACCCCGGCAAAATTTTCCGCGTGGAGGACGGGCTACTGACGGTTTCCTACGACGCGTTCGATAATTTTGGAGGCCGTTTCGGCCACATCTTCATCGACCGCCCCTTCACCAACTACCACTTCCGCTGCGAATACCGCTTCACCGGCGAGCAGGCCAAGGGCGGCCCCGGCTGGGCCTACGCCAACAGCGGCGCCATGCTCCAAGGCCAGTCCCCGGAAAGCATGGGCGCGAAGCAAAGCTTCCCCAACTCCATTGAGTTTCAATTCTTGGCTCAGGACAAAAGCGGCAAGCGCCCCACCGGCTCCATCTGCACCCCCGGAACCTACGTCGACATCGGCGGCAAGACCACCAAGAGCCACGTCATCAAAAGCACCGGCAAAGCCCTGCCCCTCGGCGAATGGGTCGTCGCCGAAGTCATTGTGAAGGACGGCAAGCTCCAGCATCTCATCAACGGCCAGCTCGTCATCGAATACACCAATCCGTGTTTCGACGACGGCACCCCCGTCGTCTCCGGCACCATCTCCCTCCAAGCCGAAAGCCACCCCTGCCAGTTCCGGAAAATAGAAATCAAAATCCTCGACTGATCAGGCAGCTCAACGGAATTTAGGCAGAATAATTTAGTGGCAAAATAATTCCCGGCAGCAGGGTCGGTAAAAATCATTTTGCCTTCCGTTTTCTCCGGACAGTTTTTTCGTGTATTCCGTGTGGTCCGTGGTTAGCCTTCTCCCATGGACACGCTGACCCCAGCAGAGCGCTCCAAGCTCATGGCCAAGATACGCGGGAAGAACACCAAGCCCGAGCTCGCCGTCCGCTCCATGCTCCACCGCGCCGGCTACCGCTTCAGCCTCCACCGGAGGGATCTGCCCGGCAGGCCCGACATCGTCCTGCGCAAATACCACACCGTCGTCTTCGTCCACGGCTGCTTCTGGCATCGCCACAAAAACTGCAAGATCGCCTCCATGCCCAAATCCAACGTCGCATTCTGGCAGGCCAAGTTCGACCGCAACGTCGCCAACGACAAGAAACACACGCGTCAGCTAAGGAAAATGGGCTGGCACGTCCTCACCGTCTGGGAATGCGAACTCAAGAAACCCGACAAGGTGCTCGCTAAACTACAGCGATTGCTCACCAACGAGGACACAGAGGGAAACCAAAAGCCCAAAGTCTACAGCCTAAAGCCA
Organism: Kiritimatiellales bacterium; assembly: GCA_030630445.1. Classification (GTDB taxonomy): domain Bacteria; phylum Verrucomicrobiota; class Kiritimatiellia; order Kiritimatiellales; family Pontiellaceae; genus Pontiella. The sequence goes on from DAOVNC010000248.1 coordinate 2,672, forward strand.
TCTGCAACGTATCCCGTTGCAGAAAATGCCGAAGTTCCGATGGCGGCGGAGGAACGGGCGGAATATTCAGTCGTCCCCATAAGAGCACGACGGGACGTGAAGCGAGGCTGAATGCCTACAAGCCAACGTTCTGCTCTTCAGCCTTTATAGCCCAGAAATCAACCCCGTTATGAGCTATAAAATCCCGCTTATAGCCCAAAAATAACATCTCCTGAATATGATTTCTTATATCATAAATCATATATTTATGGTCATTTAGGGGTCAATTTTGGTGGTTTTATATGATATACGGATATTTATACGCAGATAAAAGCGGTTCTGAGAACCGCCACTACAGTCCGACCAAGCTGTAGCGGTGCTTCTTAGAAGCACCTGTCCCGCAGCGCCCAACGACGAGGATTACCCCGAACAGGTGACGGTGGTAATCGGTCACATTATTTCAGCTCTTCAGTCGTTTCACTTTCTTCCAGAATCCCTCCCGGGAGTTCCATGATGCGAATGTTTCTGAATTCAATCGGCGAACCTTCAGATTCCAGACACAGGTAGCCCTTCTTTTTTGAACTCAATCTGATGCCGTTGACGAACTTGCCGTTGATGCTCAGTTTCACGACACCATCCACCGCCACAACGACATACTTGTTCCACTCGCCAACCCCCTTGCAGCGCAGTTCTTTCGACATGCTGCGGGAGCCGCGCGGATTATCCGGCGTCGCCTTCAGGCCGCCAGCACCGAACAGTTCTCCGGAAATGTAGCCGATATGGGCCTTTTGCTTCCCGTCCTTGTCGTTGACCCAATCGAGCTCCAGCATTTGAACCTCCATGCCGAGCGGAAGCCGGCCGCCTTTCGGGTCGGCATCGGACCACAGAAAAACACCGCTGTTGCCCTTCTTTTTCATGTGGCGCCATTCGATTTCCAGAATGAAGTTTTCATACTGCTTCTCCGAGCGCATCACACCGATGGGCCGACCGGTACATTTGAGGATGCCGTTTTCCGCCGTCCAGGTATCCGCACTCGTATTGACATCGATCCAGTGGGTGAGGTTTGTACCGTTGAACAAGTCCACCCATTGCAGAGGCGTGCTTTCCTCGGCTGATGTGCGGCAAGCGATAGTGACCGCGGTTACGATTAAAATGACAGTCCATCTCCTTTTCATCGTTTCTCCTTGGTTGAATGACTGGGCAATGCTGCTGCTATCCAGTTATTAGACGACCGCAAAACCCATTATCATCCCGGCATTTCCCTGCAAGTGCTCTCTCGCCACGGCGAGACCCCTGCCCTAAACCCTCCAAACAACTCGTCAGGCTTAAGAACATCTTTTTGCGCAGAATTGTTCCACCCAGCGATTCGCCTGTTCGCAGCTTGCGCGGGTGGCTTCCTCCATCTCATTCGGGAAGGCCGAAACCCAGAGCGCACGACCCTCCAGAAAAGAATCCGTCCAATCAACAGGGATGAATTTAGGCATGCCCATCGGCAACACCCAAACGATCCGGGCAGAGCCGCTCAACAAATCCTTCAAACAGGCCCGCTCGCCGGGAGAAAAGAAGGTACTGCAAACCAGCCCATCGAAGTCAGCCAAGTCGCTTTGCAATAGCCCAATCTCCGCCTCCGTCGACCTCCGCGACACACGCAAGGCCTTGCGCGGCCCGGCCCCCTGCAACAGCACATTGTTTCCCATGTACCGGCTTTCCCGAATCCTTCCTTGCGGCACATCCCGCAACGCCCAGCGACGAGGATTGGCCCGAACATAGTTTTCCCGAACCTCCAGTTCCTTCGCATCAAAGCAAATCACATCATAATAATTCGGAGCCCAAACCTTTAATGGCTCTTTCCCGCCATCGCAGTTCTTCCCCCGTTCTTTCTCGCCAAGCTCCCGTTCTTTCCCGCAATTGCGGGAGACTTCCAGCAAACCGCTCCGTCGCGCTTCGCGCGTCACGGCTCCTTTAAAAACATTCAACACTTCGCCCAGCCCACTTCCACCCGACCGCGTAATCCGAACCAGCCCATGAAAATGATTCGGCATAATCTGCCACGCCCCCAATTCAACATGGCCATAATGCTGCGGAATCTCCGCCCAGCACCGCTCCACCAGTTGCCCCAGCACATTCGACCGCATCGCGCACCCCTCCACCTCGCCAAAAAGGTGACGGTGATAATCCGCGCCCAACGTAATGAAATACCACCCCGGCCGCGCATAATCGCGCCCGTCCATCCGCAATTTCTGCGACATGCTTTTCTTAAGATCCAGCGCACTCATCCGTCACATAAAACACAAACCAATCCCCAATCACAACAACATCCTTCCCGCCAGCAGGTGCTTTTCCACCACGGCGAGAGCCTCCCTCCCCAACTTTCCAAACAGCTAAAGCATTTCACGAATGAATTGTCGTAGACGCGACGTCCTCGTCGCGTTCTTTGTGTACGGGCAAGCGACGAGGACGTTGGTTGACGCTTCCTTTGGTCGCTCCTGCTCTTCAAGCAGGCTGCCTCCGGCTCTACGAAACAGTTCCGTGCGGCGTCACAACCGTGAATTGCTCTAAAGCCTTCAAACAAAAAATCCTGATTAGCCGCCAGAGAGCGCAAAAGTCGCCGCAAAGCATAATTTACCAGAGGTAAATAACGAGCAACGCAAGTGATTCAAACTAAATCCGTCTAAAAACATCCCACACCACCTCGGCGAGTTGCTTCGCTAGATACGGCGGAACCGCATTGCCGACTTGATGGTACTGCTGTGTGCGCCCGCCCTCGAAAAAATAGTTGTCTGGGAAGGTTTGAATGCGAGCAGCTTCGCGCACGGTCAGGCTTCGGCATTGTTCAGGATCAGGATTACTTTGATAATCTTATTAAGCCGCACCTGAATCAATCGTCGATTCAGTTTATAGGGCCTGTTAATCCGGTACAGCGCGATGTGCTACTCAAGGAAGCATACGCCGTTATTCACCTCAATACGATTCCAGAGCGGTTTGGCCTGGTCATGGCCGAATC
>DAOVNC010000123.1 GCA_030630445.1 Kiritimatiellales bacterium
CGGCCGTGTGGCTGGGCTGCGTTTCCCCGGTTAAATTAACCAACAGAACAAAGGGTAGGGAGCGCGTGTTCCCACTTTATTATGGAATCAACAACCAAAACCCCCATGGTGGATGAAGCCGCCATGGAAGCAATGTACGACGAAACCCTGAAGAACTTTATTGAGGGATCCATCGTCACCGGCAAAATCCTCAGCGTCTACGACGGCGACGTACTCATCGATATCGGATACAAATCCGAAGGCATCGTTTCAGTCCAGGAATTCACCGATCTGGAAGAAGAACCCGTTGGCCAAGAGGTCGAAGTCTTCCTCGAAAAACTCGAAGACGATCATGGCATGATCGTACTCAGCAAGCGCCGTGCCGTACAGCAGCGCGCATGGGACTATGTAGTCAACGAATGCGAAGAAGGCAGTCTCGTTGAAGGAACCATCAAAAACATCGTCAAGGGCGGCTTCATCGTCGACGTCGGCGTGGACGCATTCCTGCCAGGCTCGCAGCTCGACGTGGTTCCGGTTCGCAATCCCGACGAACACATGGGCAAGACCTATCAATTCCGCATCCTCAAAATCAATCTCGAGCGCAAGAATATTGTGGTTTCCCGCCGCGAACTCATCGAAGAGTCCCGCCGCGAATCCCGCCGCAAGATCCTCGCCGAAATCCAGGTGGGCCAGCTTCGCTCCGGCGCGGTCAAGAACATCACCGACTTCGGTGCTTTCATCGACCTCGACGGCATCGACGGCCTGTTGCACGTCACCGACATGACCTGGGGCCGCATCAACCATCCTTCCGAAATCCTGAAGGTGGGCGACGAAGTCGAAGTGATGATCCTCGAAGTGGATCTGGAGAAAGAGCGCATCAGCCTCGGCCTCAAGCAGACTCAGGACAATCCGTGGGAAGACATCGAATCTCGCTATCCGATCGGTGGTCGCGTACGCGGCAAGGTGGTCAACCTCGCCCCGTACGGTGCGTTTGTTGAGCTCGAACAGGGCATCGAAGGCCTCGTCCATGTTTCCGAAATGTCATGGACCAAGCGCATCCAGCGCGCCGCCGACGTTCTCGCGGTGGGCGACGAAGTCGATGCGGTGATCCTCAGCGTCAGCACCGAAGACAAGAAGATCTCCCTCGGCATGCGCCAGATCGAAGACAACCCATGGGAAGTCGTCGCCGGCAAGTATCCGATCGGATCGCTCGTCACCGGCAAGATTCGCAACTTCACCACCTACGGTGCGTTTGTTGAACTCGAAGAAGGCGTCGACGGTATGATCCATGTTTCCGACATGTCTTGGACCCGCAAGGTCAACCATCCGTCGGAAGTCCTGCAGAAGGGCGACGAGGTCGAAACCATTGTCCTCGAAATCGATGCCACCAGCCAGCGCATCAGCCTCGGCCTCAAGCAGGCCCAGAACGATCCGTGGGCCGGCATTGTGGACCGCTACCCGGTCGGCAAGAAGATCAACGGCATCGTCACCAAGATCTCCTCCTTCGGCGCATTCGTCGAAATCGAGGAAGGGATCGACGGCCTCGTGCACATCAGCCAGATCAGCGACGAGCACATCGAACGCGTCTCGGACATCCTGAAGGTGGGCGATACCATCGAAGCGCGCATCGTCAAGGTTGATCCGGTCGAGCACCGCATCGGACTGAGCATCAAGGCCGCCAAGGTCGAGGACGACGAGTTCGAAGTGGAAGAGGGCATGCTCGAAGGCCTCCAGCCAGGTGGCGAGCTCGTCAACCTCGCCGGTGCGTTCGACAGCGCCTTCGGCGACCAGCTCGAAGAGTGGCATCCGGGCGAAACCACGAAGAAGGACGAAGAAGAGTCCGAGTAGGAACCTCTTCGGAAGCTCAAAAAACCTGCCCGATTTCCGGGCAGGTTTTTTTGTGACTTCCTTGCGGATTTATGGCTGAATGCGTGCTTTCCTTCCCAGTTTGAAAACCCGCTATTTTGGATGAACAAATGAATATTGAAGAACAACTCGATTTCCTATCGGCTCGCGCGGTCGATTTCATTGCGCGCGAAGACTTGAAGAAGAAGCTTGAAAAGGCGCAGGCCGAAGGGCGCGGGCTACGCATTAAATATGGCGCCGACCCCTCCGCGCCAGACATTCATCTCGGCCATGTGGTCGGGCTCAACAAGCTGCGCGAGTTCCAGGATGCCGGGCACACCGTCGTCTTCATCATCGGCGATTTCACCGGCATGATCGGCGACCCGTCCGGCCGCTCGCAAACCCGCAAGCCGCTCACCAAGGAGCAGGTGGCGGTCAACGCCAAGTCCTATCAGGAGCAGGTCTTCAAGATCCTCGATCCCGAAAAGACCGAAGTGCGCTTCAACTCCGAATGGTGCGGCCAGATGAAGTTCGACGACGTCATCCGCCTTTCCTCGCACGTCACCGTGGCGCAGATGCTCGCCCGCGACGATTTCTCCAAGCGCTATGCCGCCAACCAGCCCATCTCGATCGTCGAATTCCTCTATCCGCTCGTGCAGGCCTACGACTCCGTCATGGTCGAGGCCGACCTCGAGCTCGGCGGCACCGACCAGCTCTTCAACCTGCTGCTCGGCCGCGAGCTGCAAAAAGTGATGGGTCAGCCGCCGCAATGCGTCATGACGCTCCCGCTGATCGAAGGTCTCGACGGCGTACAGAAAATGAGCAAGAGCCTCAATAACTATGTCGGCGTCGCCGAACCCGCGCGCGAAATGTACGGCAAGCTCATGAGCGTGCCCGACAATTTGATGTGGAAATATTTCGAATACATCCTCTGTTGGCCGCAGGACAAGGTCCAGGCCATGCATGCGCAGGTCGCCAACGGCGAGCTGCACCCGCGTGCCGTGAAGGACATGCTCGGACAGGCCGTCGTCACGCGCTTCGTCGGCGAAGACGAAGCGAAGCATGCATCGGAGGAATTTACGCGAATCTTTGCGCAGAAGGAACTGCCGGACGAAATTCCGGAAGTGGTGGTTCCCTCCGGAGATATCGGCCTACTGTCCCTGATGGTGCAGGCCGGGCTGGCCAAAAGCAACGGCGAGGCGCGTCGTTTGGTCAAGCAGGGCGCAGTGAAGGTTGACGACGAAAAAGTCACGGATCCCCGCATGCAGATTGTCCCGGAAGATGGAATGGTTATTCGTTCGGGCAAGCGTGGGTTTACGAAAGTAACGATTAACGATTAATGCGTAATTGATGAGTAACAAATAATGCGTAACCTCTGGGAAATTACGCATTACGAATTACTCGTTACGTACGCAACAACGGAGAATTGGAACAATGGCTGGACATAGCAAATGGGCAAACATCAAGCACAGAAAAGGGAAGGCCGACGCCGCGCGCGGGAAGGTTTTCAGCAAGATCGCCAAGGAAATCATGGTGGCGGCAAGCTGCGGTGGCGGCAACGTGAACGACAATATTGCGTTGCGTGCGCTGGTGCAGAAGGCCAAAGGCGTCAGTATGCCGAAGGACAACATTGACCGTGCCATCAAGAAGGGAACTGGCGAGCTTGAAGGCGGCCAGCTCTCCGAAGGCTCCTACGAAGGGTACGCCGCAGGCGGCATTGCCGTGGTGGTGAAAGTCCTGACCGACAACAAAAACCGCTCCGCTTCCGAAGTCCGCCATGCCTTTACCAAGGCCGGTGCCAATCTGGCCGAGCAGGGTGCGGTCAGCCGCATGTTCCAGCGCAAGGGACAGATTCTCATTGCCAAGGACAAGACGGATGAAGATACGCTGATGGATCTCGTGCTCGAAGCGGGCGCAGAGGATTTGAAGACCGAGGGTGAGCAGTTCGAGGTCGTCACCGATCCGAATGATTTCCACACGGTTTCCGAAGCCATCACGAACGCCGGCATCGAAATGGACGAGTCCGAAATTACGCTGATTCCGGATTTGGTGGTGGAAGTGACGGAGCGCTCCCAGGCCGAATCGATCATGCGCTTCGTCGATGCGCTCGAAGAGCTCGACGATGTTCAAGACGTCTACACCAACTTTGATATCTCCGACGAGATCGCCGCACAGCTCGAAGCGGAATAAATCGACTGGAAAAAGAATCCAACGGGTGGAGTATGACTATGATCTATCGCATTGAAATCGGTTTGAAAGACGGCGTGCCGGATGCGCGCGGGCGCGGCGTGCTCCACAAGGCGCAAGGGGCTCTCGGACTTACGATTGATACCTGCCAGACCCGCGATGTGTATAAAGTGGTCGCCAACATCGACGAGGCCACCGCCGCCAAGGTGCAGACCGCATTTGCCGATCCGGTCGTTGCCGAATCCGCCATGGACCGCCTCGCCGCTCCGGCAACCTTCGACTGGATGCTTGAAATTGGCTTTAAGCCGGGCGTTACCGACAACGTCGGCCGCACCGCGCGCGGCGCGCTGAAGGATATCGTTGGCCGCGGACTCGAATGGGAGGAGCAGGTCTACACCTCCATCCAGTATTTCCTCTCCGGCGATCTTTCGCGCGAAGATGTCGAGCATCTCGGAAAAGACCTGCTTGCCAACACGCTGATCCAGACCATCGGTGTTTTCTCCAAAGAGGAGTGGTTGGCATCCGAGCCGGATAGGGTCGCCCCGATCTTTGACGACCATCCTGAAATCAAGGTGAATACCGTCGAGCTGCCCGACGACGATGCCGCGCTAATGGCGATTTCGTCCGAGGGCATCCTGTCGCTCTCGCTCGAAGAGATGCGCACTATCCGCGCCCACTATTTGCGCGACGACGTCAAGGCGCACCGCGCCGGACTCGACCTGCCCGAATGGCCGACCGATATCGAACTCGAGTGCATTGCTCAAACATGGAGCGAGCATTGTTCCCACAAGATTTTTGCGGGAACCATCGACTACAAGGACGAGGAGACCGGCGAAGAGGAGACCATCTACTCGCTCTATAAAACCTACGTCAAAGCCTCCACAAACAAGATTGCGGAGTCGATCGACTGGCTCGTTTCGGTTTTCACCGACAACGCCGGTATCGTGGAATTCAACGAAGACATCCACCTCGTCTACAAGGTGGAAACGCACAACTCGCCATCCGCCCTCGATCCCTACGGCGGCTCGATGACCGGCATCGTCGGCGTCAACCGCGACCCGCTCGGCACCGGAATGGGCGCGGCGCTGGTTTCCAATGTCTGGGGCTACTGCCTCGGCTCGCCCTTCTACGACAAAGCCATTCCCGAAGGCCTGATGCACCCGCGCCGTATCCGCGACGGCGTCCACGAAGGGGTGATCGACGGCGGCAACCAGTCCGGCATCCCGTATAGCCGTGGCTTCGAGTGCTTCGACGAACGCTATCTCGGCAAGCCGCTGGTTTATTGCGGTACGATGGGCACCATTCCGGTGGAAGTCACCGGAGGCCCATCCGAACGCAAGGAGATCGAGGTCGGCGACTGGACCGTCATGTGCGGTGGCCGGATCGGCAAGGACGGCATCCACGGTGCGACCTTTTCATCCGAAGAACTGCGCACCGAATCGCCCGCGCAAGCCGTGCAGATCGGCGACCCGCTGACCCAGCGCAAGCTCTATGAATTCATCCTCGAAGCGCGCGACCTCGGCCTCTTCCGCTGCATCACCGACAACGGCGCGGGCGGCATCTCCTGTTCGTTCGGCGAGATGGGTAAATATTCCGGTGGCTGCGAGTGCGAGCTTGCGGGTGCGCCGCTCAAATACGAAGGCCTCCAGCCTTGGGAAGTGCTCGTTTCCGAAGCGCAGGAGCGCATGACGCTTGCCGTCCAGCCCGAATGCCGCGAAGCCTTTGAAGCATTAGCGAAAAAACGCGACGTAGAGGTATCCTTTATGGGTACCTATAACGACAGTGGATATTTCACCGTCAAGCAAGAGGGTAAGATCATCGCCAGTCTCGACATGGACTTTCTCTATGAAACCGGTTGCCCGACACTCGTCATGCCCGGTGTCTGGAAAAAACCAAACATTCCGGCTCCGGCGGTCGAGCCGAAGGCCGATTATTCGGAAATGCTGGTCGAACTCATGGGCGACCTCAACCTTTGCTCGCGCGAATACAAGAGCCGGATCTACGACGGCGAAGTCAAGGGCTTGAGCGTCGTGAAAAACTATGTCGGCGTTAACTCCGATGTTCCGTCCGATGCCACCGTCATGCGCGTGGAATACGGCAACGACCGCGGCGCGGTTTTGGCCGAGGGCATCAACCCGTGGTATTCCGACATCGACACGTACGACATGACCGCGTCGGTCATCGACGAAGCCGTCCGCCGCGTCATTGCCGTTGGCGGATCGCTCGACCGCATTGCGATTCTCGACAACTTTTGCTGGCCCGATCCCGTCGAGTCTGAAAAAACGCCCGACGGCGCCTACAAGATGGCCCAGCTCGTCCGCGCCAACAAGGCGCTCTACGACCTGACCACGCTCTACAAAACCCCCGCCGTTTCCGGCAAGGATTCGTGCAAGAACGACTCCACGCGCGGCGGCAAGAAAATCTCCATCCCGCCGACGCTGCTGATCTCCTCCATCGGACAGATCGACGACGTCAAGAAAGCGGTCACCATGCCGCTCAAGGATGTAGGCGATCTTATTTATGTAATTGGCGAAACCAAGGATGAGCTGGGTGCTTCGGCGTACTATCGCAAGCTCGCCGAAGAGCAGGGAACACCCGAAAACTATGGCGGAGCCGTTCCAGCGGTCGACGGCGAAACCGCGCTCAAGATCTACGCCGCCATGAACCAAGCCACCGATGCCGGACTGCTCAAATCCGCCACCACGCCGACCAAGGGCGGCCTCGCGGTCTCGTTGGCTCTCATCGCTATTGGTGGCCAGCTCGGCGCAAATCTGGATCTTTCCGGGCTTGGTGAATTCAGCGACGCAACGAAGTTGTTCTCCGAGTCCAACAGCCGCTTTATTGTGAGTGTTGCGCCCGAAAAATCGGCGGAACTCGAAGCCCTGTTTGCTGGCCTGCCGATTGCGCAGGTTGGAATTGTGACTGAAAGCAAGAAGCTGGTAGTGACTGGTTCGGTTGAGGTTGAATTGGATGCTTTGGTGCAACCCTTCAAAGCAACGTTGCATGGGGTGTGAAAAAGAGAGACCCGGGAGCACCGAGCACCAGCTCGGCGTAGGGGAAGAGGGACGTGCCGAGCTGGGGCTCGGCGTTCCCGGGCTTTTTTCCGGCTTTTGGCGTTCCCGCGGCTACCTGCCGCATTTTGAGACGCGGGACAAGATGCAGTCGATCACGTTTCGGCTGGCGGATTCGTTGCCGCAGTCAAAATTGGCGGAGATGAAACGTGAGATGGCTCTTCTTCCGGAAGACCAGCAGAGTCTGGAACGCCGAAAGCAAATCGATCAATGGCTGGATGCGGGGATGGGTTGCTGTGCGTTGCGGCATCCTACCGTGGCACAGGTAGTTCAGGATACGCTACTTCGTTTTGATGGGGAACGGTATAAATTGCTCGCGTGGTGCGTTATGCCGAACCATGTGCATGTGTTGATCCATCCGGCGGCGAATTTGGGAAAGGTTGTGCAGTCGTGGAAGTCGTATACGGGGCGGTGGGCTTTGGCGCATAATGACGAGCTGGGGCTCGGCGTTCACGGGAAGTCGTTCTGGATGCGGGAGTATTGGGACCGATATATTCGTGACAAAAAGCATTATGAAGCGGTTGTGGATTATATTCACAACAATCCCGTGAAAACGGGGCTGTGCAAGGCGGCGCAGCATTGGCGGTGGTCGAGTAAGTGGAGAAAAGCTTAGGAGCGTCGAGCACCAGCTTGGCGCAAGAAAAGTGATGAAGGTCGTCCTAAAACATGCAGGCAAGTGGCTCCATTTCCAGTGCCCGGAAAGGGTGCTGCGGGCGGAGCGGGTGGAGGAGGTGGTTCCGATGCTGCGCGAGGCGGAGGCGTCGGGCCTGTTTGTTGCCGGGTTTGTTTCCTACGAGGCGGCTCCGGCTTTTGATTCCGCGCTGACGACGTATCCGCCCGATGGATTTCCGCTGCTTTGCCTCGGTCTTTTCCATGCCCCGGATGTGCTCACCGAGATCGAGGAGGCTCCGACTTCATCCTTCAAGATGGGTGCGCTGGAGCCTTCTGTTTCAAAAGAGGATTTTGTTTCCGCGATTAGCGAAATCAAGGAACGTATTGCGGAGGGCGCGACGTATCAAGTGAACTATACCTACCGGTTGAATTCCGATTTTTCGGGCGACGCCTGGGCCTTCTTCTATGAATTGGTGAAGGGGCAGAAGACGGACTACGCCGCGTTTGTCGATACGGGCGATTTTGCGGTTTGCTCGGCCTCGCCGGAGCTGTTTTTTAGCTTGAAGGAGGGGAAGATTATTTCGCGGCCCATGAAGGGCACGGCGCGGCGGGGACGTACTTTTTCCGAGGACTGGAAACAGGCGGAGGCGCTTCGGGCATCGGAGAAGGATCGCGCCGAAAATATTATGATCGTCGACATGATCCGCAACGACATTGGCCGAATTGCCGAGCCGGGCAGTGTCGAGACGGTCAGTACATACGATGTCGAAAAATATCCGACCGTCTGGCAGATGACTTCGACGGTGCGCGGGGAAATTAAACCACGGAATACACTGAATACACGGAAACTCGGTTTGGTTGAGGTGATGAAGGCGCTTTTTCCGTGCGCTTCGATTACGGGGGCGCCGAAGGCGAAGACGATGGAGATTATCCGGGGATTGGAACACACTTCGCGTGGGTTTAAATCGCCCCGAAAGATCTATACGGGAAGCATTGGCTTCATGACCCCGGCGGGGGAGGCGTGTTTCAACGTCGCGATCCGCACGGCGCTGATTGATCGGGAGGTCGGTCGGTTGGAGTTTGGCGTGGGGGGTGGCATTGTCTGGGACTCCGATGCAGAGGCTGAATATGAGGAGACGCTGACGAAGGCGCGGGTGTTGAC
>DAOVNC010000353.1 GCA_030630445.1 Kiritimatiellales bacterium
CTACCGAAACGGCTTAGTCTTCTCCAATTCTCCTTTAAAACTTTGTGGTTGAAACCAAACCACACCCTGTGGTACAGATTAAACCACACTAAGCGAAAGGAGAGCGCGATGAGTTTTGGAGAGACCATAAAAACACTGCGTCTGGCACGCAAGCAGACCCTGCGTCAATTCTGTTTCGAGTTTGGGCACGACCCCAGTAACTGGAGCAAGATCGAGCGCGGAGTAAATCCGCCACCGAAGGATGAAGCCACCCTTGCCCGTTGGGCGGCGGATCTTGGCCTAACGGCGGGAACCCTGGAATGGGACAACTTCATGGATCTGGCGGCAGTTGGCCGCGGACAGATCCCAAAGGATCTAATGAGCGATGAAAAGCTGGTAGAAAAACTACCCGTATTCTTCCGCACGGTGCGCGGCGCGGAGTTGGACGATGCAAAACTCGACTCTCTGATCGCAACCATTCGCGGAGTACATTCCCCCGATGAAGATTGATTATCGGTCAAATGAGGAAATCCACGCATGGGCCGATGATTTCCGCGCCATGTTTTCCGATGCTTCCGCGCCTCCGATTGATGTGATCTACATTGCCGAGATTGAGCTTGGCCTGGAGATTATTCCCACGCCGCACCTTTTTTCGAAAATCGGAATGGATGCTGCGTTGGCTCCTGATCTTGAAACCGTCTATGTGGATGAGGAGTCGTATCTGAAATGGGAGGCCGGACAGCACTGGATCGAGAAGCGGCTCCGCTTTTCGTTTGCCCACGAGTTGGGGCACAGGGTGTTGCACGAAGATCTGATCAAGGAGAGCAACTTCCAAACACTGGAGGACTTCAAACGCTGGGCGGGATCGGCGGAAAACTATCAGCGGGCGGAATATCAGGCCGATGAGTTTGCCGGAAGGCTTCTCGTCCCTATCGACATACTGAAAACGGAATACGACCGCTATCAAGCTGAGGCTGAAAAGTATGATTCAAACTGGCGAGGCATCGAAGGTATCCGCGAACACATGGCCAAGAAAATTGCTCCGCGTTTCGGGGTCAACCATCAGGTAATCGAAGTGCGCTTCGACCATGAAGGCATCTGGCCAGTAAACTAAAAATGGGCTCTTCGAAAATAGAATGGACAGAATCGACGTGGAACCCGGTGACGGGATGCACGAAAATCAGTGCGGGATGCAAACATTGCTATGCGGAACGCATGGCCAAGCGTCTGCATGCGATGGGGCAGCCGAACTATCGCAATGGCTTCAAGGTCACCTGCCATCCGGATGTGCTTGGAACACCGTTGAAATGGAAAAAATCCCAGATGATTTTTGTGAATTCCATGAGCGACCTCTTCCACAAGGATGTTCAGGCTCGATTTATCGACGAAATCTTTTTCACGATGAACGAGGCTCGTTGGCATACGTTCCAAGTGTTGACCAAGAGGGCGGGCCGACTGGAGCAACTGGCCTCACGGTTTAAATGGACTTCCAATATCTGGATGGGGGTGACGGTGGAAACGGCCGATCATGTCGACCGGATCGACCACCTGCGCAATGTGCCCGCCGCCGTTCGCTTCCTCTCGCTGGAACCGTTGCTAGGCCCATTGCCCGGTTTGAATCTCGAAAAAATCGACTGGGTAATCGTTGGCGGAGAATCGGGACCGGGTGCACGACCCATGGATCCCAAGTGGGCAACCGAACTTCGGGATCAATGTCTCGCAGCCGATGTTCCCTTCTTCTTCAAGCAATGGGGTGGCGTACAAAAGAAGAAAGCCGGTCGCCTACTAGAAGAGAAAACCTGGGATCAAATGCCTGTATAGGTAGCTGATAAGCCGACCTCCGTGGTGAAAACCTAATCCTCTTTCTCGATCTCGCCGTGGGTTTTCCACTCGTCGATGCGGGTGAGCAGCCAGAGCGAGACGCCGGAACGGTAGGCCGCGCGGGCGATCATGTGGGCGGCGACGGGTGCGGTGAGCAGGAAGAAGGCAATCACGAGCACGCCGCGGGAGGTGACGGTGAGGGTGCCGAAATGGATCATGACCCCAATGGTGATGGAGCTGACGCCGACGGTTCCGACCTTGGTGGCGGCGTGCATGCGGATAAACACATCGGGCATGCGCAGCACGCCTACGGCGGCGATCAACGAGAGCACGCTGCCGAGCAGGAGGAAGAAGCAGGTGAGGATTTCGCGGATCATGATGCCCCTCCTTTGCGGATGTACAGCGCCAGTGCAACCGTGCCGACGAACGAGAGCAGCGCAATGCTGATGGCGGCGGGGATGTAGTGCGCCGAGCCGGATTGCACGCAGTGCGTGAGGATCATGGCGACGACGATGGTGGCGGCCATGTCGAGCGCAACAACGCGGTCGGGCAGGCTCGGGCCGATCACGACGCGCACGAACGATGCGCCGAAGGCGACGATGAGCATCAGCATGACGATGGGGCAAATGAACTCAACCATGGCGGCCTCGGCGGGCGGGCAGGCGAGCCGCCTGCGGTACGAATAAAATAATCATCTTAGTAGCTCCAGCAGGCGGCGTTCGAGGCCGTCCTTGATTTCCTTGCGCAGGTCGTCGGGGTTGATCACATACATGGCGTGGATATAGAGCGTTTTCCGATCCTTGGAAACATCGAGGCTCAGCGTGCCCGGCGTGAGCGAGATCAGGTTGGCGAGCATGGTGATTTCGAGATCGGTCTCGGCGTCGAGCGGAATGCCGATCACGCCGGGCCGCATTAGCGGCAACGGCTTGACCACATCCATCGAAACCCGGTACGAGGAGATGACCAGCTCCTTGGCGAAGAAGAGGGCAAGGCGAACGCCCAGCATCGACTTTTGAAAATAGGAGTTCTTTTTGCCCGTGCTTGGATAAAGCAGCGTCAGCGCGAAGTAGCCGATCACGAAACCGGTGGCCAGGCTGCCGACGGAGACCTCGCCGACGAGCAGCGCCCAGAGCATGGAGATCAGGATGTTATAGATGAAAAGATTCATCGGTCAGCCGCCTCCCAGCACGGCGTGGATGTAGCCCGACGGATCCATCAACTGTCCGGCGGCATCCTGCGCATAGTCGAAGACCGGCCCGGCAAAGATGCCGATGGCGATCGTGATGACGGTGAATCCAATCATGGGGGAAAGGAAGGCCGCCCAGGCGGCGGGCGCCATCGGGTCGAGATCGGGCAGTTCGTTCGGGGCCGGTTTCCAAAAGGCATAGGCCCAGATCTTGGTCATCGAATAGAGTGTGAGCAGGCTGACGGCCAGCGCAACGGCAACAATCAGCCACGCCTCCTTTTGCAGGCCGGCGATGATCAGGGTGAGCTTGGCGAAGAAGCCGGAGAGCGGCGGTACGCCGGCCAGCGACATGGCGGAAACGAGGAACAGGATCGACAGCCCCGGCCGTTCCTTGTAGAGGCCGCCGAGTTGGTTGAGTTCGTAGGTTCCCTTCAGTCGGCGCACTGCGCCCGCCACGAGGAAAAGGTTGGTCTTCACGATAATGATGTGGGCGAGGTAGATGATGGTTCCGGCCAGCGCCAGGTGCGTGAAGAGCCCCAGCCCCATCACAACGTAGCCGATCTGGCTGACAATGTGCACGGCGAGGATCTTGCGTATTTCATAGTGCGAGGCGGCGGCCAGCACGCCGGAGAGCATCGTCAGCCCCGCGCCGATCAGGATCAGGCTATGCAGGAACTCGGGGTCGGTGCAGAAGATCAGCGTGAAGACGCGGATGAGCGAATAGACGCCGACCTTGGTCAGCAGGCCGGAGAAGAGCGCGGTCACGGCGGCGGGCGGCGTGGGATAGCTGGCGGGCAGCCAGAAGTAGAGCGGGAACATGCCGGCCTTGATGCCGAAC
>DAOVNC010000175.1 GCA_030630445.1 Kiritimatiellales bacterium
ACTTCTATCCGAAGGGAGTCACCCTCGCCGGGAAGGAAAAAAGCGCATTGGAAAGTCGGATAACCCGTTCAAGAACACTGCCGTGGTGGGACATGACAATAAAGCCAATGCTGGTACATTCATAAATTCCACTCCCCTTAGATTGTAAATCATGTTCAGGGTAAAGGTGCCGCAGTCCTCGCCCCCGAAAAAGACGTGTTCCCTGCAGATCTGGTGCTTGCGGCAAAGCTTGTCTACAGTTTCGAGCAAAAGCTCCAAGCCTGCCGGGTTGTTCTTTACGGGGAAAGGGTTTTTGAGCACCTTGCCGGTTCCATTGCAACAAAGTGCCGTATGCGTAACCTTTGCATAATCGAGTACGATGCAGAGCACTTTCCGGGGATGGCCTGCCCGCTCGAAGAGCTTGAGGATGGTTTGATTCTGCCGGGAGAATATGTTCTTATGCTTCATGTTTTATGACCTCCGTATGTATAAGGCGGACGCACCATGCATGCCGCCAGCTAACATATTACAACGGAGGTCATTTTTTACCCCCGAGCTGAAATCCGGGAGTTTCGCGGAGCGGAGCAAAGGCTCCACTCCACTCCCGAATATTCAGCTCGTGGAAAGGTGCCAGTCCTGAATGGCACTTAGTTAAGGAGTTTTAGCCTGCAAACATTGACTGTAATCGTGAGTTTGATTTTCTGGAATCCGCTTGGTTTTGGGTGATTTAAATACGATGGAATCCCGATGGATTCGCCTGGTATTATTGAATGGCAATGTGATTTCATTGCGAAATTTAAAAAGGTAGGTGTGAGTAGATACGCTTCTATCATTGGCTAATAAGGCTTAACTAAGTGCCATTCGGGTCAGTCCTTTGATATTGGTGTCGAGGGAAATCTAACGACAAACCCACCACCCCGGGGCGCAAGGGAGGAGGCGGCTCTGAATCATCCAACCGTTGAGCGGTGATGCAACATTCCCTCCGCCAAGCACGCCGGAGAGCGCCTGTTATCGCCCCCGCTCCCCTCTGGCACCGCTTCGGCTTCCGGTGGCCTCCAGCCCAAGCCGCGCCATTCACCCCTCAGCCTCGCTTTGCGTTTCTCGCCCTTTCCTTGGTTGATGTCGGAAGAGGAAGTTGATAAAAATAATCCCCTATGAGAATCTCTATCTACGCCACCCTCGCCCTGCTGGTCTCGACGGCCACGGCGGGGGTCGACTATAAAGCCGCCCGTTCGCTCCAGGGGAGAATGGGCGGAACGGTTGCAAACCAAAAAATCGCCGCCGTATGGGCACCCGATGGCTCGGCGCTCTACTACCGCCGCGGCGGAAAGATCCTGCGGGTTGATACGCGCAACGGCGAAAGTACAACGGCCATCGAATCCAGCATTCTCAAACCGTTTTTCCAGGGATTGCAACCGCGCATCCTGCGGTTTGAGATCGATCAGAATGGCGACTTCGTCTGCTTGGCCGCGGCTAAGAAGCAGGTTCACATCTTTCGTGTTTCAAGTGGAAAGGTGACGGAGCTGGAGCCTGAGGCCGATCCGTTCGCCTTGGTTCCACGCAAAGCCGGCAAACGGGAAAGAAGCGGGATGGGTCACGGTTCCACCCGGATCTACTTTATCAACAACAGTCCTGAACCCGCTGATATCCACTGGGTGGACTTTTCCGGGGTGCACCAAAAAATGATTACGCTCGAACCCGGAAAAACCT
This sequence comes from Kiritimatiellales bacterium, assembly GCA_030630445.1. Classification (GTDB taxonomy): domain Bacteria; phylum Verrucomicrobiota; class Kiritimatiellia; order Kiritimatiellales; family Pontiellaceae; genus Pontiella. Next base: position 1,690 of record DAOVNC010000175.1, read on the forward strand.
ACGCTCAATCCACCACCGCCGGACACGTCTTCACTGCCGGAAAGCTGGCCTTCACCGCCACGAAAAAACCGGCCATCGCGTATATCGCCGCCGCCCTGCCGAAATCAATCATTGTTCAGGTTTCCAAGGAGTGGAAGGCGACCTTTAAAAACCACAACCTTTTTGCCGATGGAACCCAACTGACCTTCGACGGTTCCGAGGATTGGAAATATTGCGGTCCAACCTATCGCTCCCCCGACGGGCGCTATCTGGTCGCCATGCGCGTAAAGACCGGCACCAACCGCCACATCGACCTCGTCGAAGCGGCGCCCAAAGACCAGTTGCAACCCAGAACCAGATCCATCTACTACCCTAAAGCTGGCGACACATTGAATGTGCGCAAACCCCATCTGTTCAATTTGAAAACCGGTAATGAAATCCCGCTGGACGATGCGCTGTTTTCCAATCCTTGGAGCCTGATCGGATTCTACTGGAACCCCGATGGCAAGCAGTTCTTTTTCATCTACAACGAACGCGGCCACCAGATCCTTCGCGTGCTTTCCATCGAGGCCTCAACGGGCAAGGTAGTCTCGGTGGTTGAAGAATCCAGTCCCACCTTCATCAACTATTCCCAAAAGCGATACCTCACCTACATCGACGAAACCGATGACGCCATCTGGATGTCGGAACGCAGTGGCTGGAACCATCTGTATCTGGTTGACCGAAAAGCCGGTACCACCACTCCGATCACCACGGGCGAGTGGGTCGTGCGCGATGTCGATCATATCGATGCCGAAAAGCGCCAGATCTGGTTCCGTGCCGCCGGCATCCATCCCGATCAAGATCCCTATTACATCCACCACGCCCGCATCAATTTTGACGGCACTGACTTGGTACTGCTCACCGAGGGCAACGGTACGCACGACCTTGGTTTCTCCCCGGACCGCCGATTCTATACCGACACCTGGTCGCGCGTCGACCAGCCGCCCGTCCACGAGCTGCGCCGCTCGTCCGACGGAAAAAAAGTTGCGGATCTTGGGAAAGCCGATGCCGCCAAGCTTCTCGCCATCCATCCGCATCTGCCCGAATCGTTTGTCGCCAAGGGGCGCGATGGCACCACCGACATCTATGGTGTCATCTTCCGCCCCAGCCATTTTGATCCCGAAAGGAAATATCCCGTCGTCGAACGGATCTACGCCGGTCCGCACGACTATTTTGTGCCCAAGGAATTTTCGGCCTACCACGGTGCGCAACGGCTGGCCGAACTCGGCTTCATTGTTGTGCAGATCGATGGCATGGGCACCAATTGGCGCTCCAAAAGATTCCACGACGTCTGTTGGAAGAATCTCAAGGATTCCGGGTTCCCTGATCGCATCGCCTGGATGAAGGCCGCCGCGAAGAAATACCCATGCATGGATCTCTCCCGGGTTGGAATCTATGGTGGCTCCGCCGGGGGGCAGAGCGCCATGCGCGCCGTTCTCGACTATCCCGAATTTTATAAGGCCGCCGCTTCCGACTGTGGATGCCACGACAACCGCATGGACAAGATCTGGTGGAACGAGGCCTGGATGGGCTGGCCCGTCGACGAAAGCTATGCCGAAAACTCCAACATGCTCGACGCGCACAAGCTCGGCGGAAAGTTGCTGCTCACCGTCGGCATGCTCGACCGCAACGTCGACCCTTCCTCCACGCTGCAAGTGGTCGATGCGTTGATCAAGGCCGATAAGGATTTTGAGTTCATCGCTTTCCCGTCCCTAGGCCACGGCGCAGGCGAAAGCCCCTACGGCCAGCGCCGCCGCGAGGAGTTCTTTGTGCGGCATTTGCTGGGGCTGTAGCCGATGGCTTTTCTGTAGGTGAGATCCAAGATCTCGCCCTCCGTTTGAAAAGCCCGCTCCACGAATCCGCGATCATGGATCTATCTATTATACGTATTTCCGTGCGACTGACGCCTCAGGGGAAAAGCGGTATGCCGACCTGCAAACGAGCCATTCCTCCGGCACCGCTTCCCTCACGTTGTTCGGGTAAGCGGTCTCTACACCATGGGGATGCTGTTTTGTGTGTAGAGAACGTTTACCCGCAGCGCAGCAAGGAAAACGTTGCCCGCCAGCAGAAGGTATAACCTATATGTAGAATAGATAGATCATGGATCACGGCTACAGCTAGGTGGTGTACATGGTCTTGGCAACAATATGGGTCGGATAGGCGTCGCCGGTTTCGGCGATCCACTGCAGGAGTCGGTCGTAGAGTTGTTCCTTGATGGTGGTGAAGGCGTCATCGTCCTTGAGGTTGACCAGCTCGTAGGGATCGGTGTCGAGGTCGTACATGAGGGTAACGCTGTCGATGGACAGCGTGTCCTGGATAACGAGCTTGTAGCGGTCGGTGACGATTGAGCGCCAAGGGGTCTGGTGCTCGCAATAGATGGAATCCACCTCCGGCATGGCCAGCCCGCGGGCCGCCGTTGACTTGTCGACGCCCGTGCAGGTTTTTGGAATGGGCAGCCCGCAGAGGCCGAGCAGCGTCGGCATCATATCGACCCCGCCGATGAGCGTGTCGGAAATATGGCCGGAGGGAATCGTGCCGGGCTTCCGCATGAAGAGCGGAATGTGTGCGGATTCCTCCTGCGGAAGGCTTTTGTACAATAAGTTATGCGATTTGTGCATGTCGCCGTGGTCGGCGGTGAAGACCACCAGTGTGTTGTCTGCCATCCCGTTGTCATGGAGAAACTGCATGAGGCGGCCAAAGTTGTCGTCAAGTGCCGTGCATTGGGCGAAATAGTCCGCCAGATTGCCGGCATTGGGGTTGCCTGCGGGAACGTTAGGCCTGCGGTCGGCTTCCGTCACGGTGTAGGTTTTGTATTCCGAAGGCACCTCCCCATATGGAGTATGCGGTGGCCCCCACGAGAGGTAGCAGAACCAGGGGCGTGTGCGGTTGTGGTCGATAAAATTCATGGCCAGGTCGGTCTGGACGGCGGGTTCGTATTCGGCGTGGTCGATCCGGGTTCCGTCCGTTTCAAAGTAGCGGCCGGGAATATATTCATGGCCGCGGTTGTAGCCTTCGTAGGTGGTGAACCCGCGCCGCCGCCAACCGGGCGGGATATAGCCGGGCTTGGCCGATCCATCGTAGTGGGTCTTTCCAATGTAGTGGGTGGCATAGCCGGCTTCGCCGAAAACCTCGGCGAGGCAGCGGTTGCCCGGCGGAAGCATGATATCGTTTTTCATCATGCCGGTCTGGTGCGGGTAGCGGCCGGTCATGAGGGTCGAGCGTTCCGGGGTGCACAGCGGCGTGGTGGCATAGGCCTTGCGCCAGCGCAGGCCTTCGCCGACAAACTGGTCGAAGTTCGGGGTCTGCACCAGCGCATCGTTCACTTCGCCGTGGCTAAATGCGCAGAAGCGCCACTGGTCCACCAGCACAAACAGCAGGTTTGGTTTGCTTCCACCCGCCGCCTGCACGGGATCGACCCCCCACGGCAGGGCCAGCGCCCCCATGCCGCCTAGAAATGAACGCCGTTTAAACCGGATTGGATTGGATGTCGATGTTTTCATTAGTAGATCACCTTCACGTTATAGGTTGTTTCCAAGGTTTGGATCTGGTTGGTCACCGTGGCGCTGAGCGGGTTGCCGCGCACCCAGAGCTCGTCGTCTTCGCCCAGCCCTCCGGCGGCGGCATTGGCAACCACCGCCGAGAGATCGGTGATCTGGTTGTTTTCCAGATCCAGCCAGCGCAGGCGGACCAACGATTCTATTCCGGTCAGGTCGGTAATCAGGTTGTCTTGCAGATCGAGCGCCTCCAGCGAGGTCACGGAGCTTAGTGCCGAAACCGACGTCAGCTGGTTCGATGAAAGGTTGAGCCACGTGATCCCGTCCAGAACCGAAAGATCGCCGAGGGTTGTCAGGCTACTCCCCGCCAGCGAAAGCTTGTCGAGATGGTCAAACTCGCCTAGCTCGGCCATGGTAATCTCCTGTCCCGGCAGGGTCATTCCGCTAACGCCCGCAAAGTCGACATCGTAAACCTCGTTGGTTGGTGCGTTTATCGGTGACTGCACCTTTAGCTCTTCATGGAGAGCCGGACTAGTGATGCTGTCGACCGTTGCAACCCCGAACATGACCCGGAAGAAGCCTTGGTCGGCGGCATACGGGAAAACCGCTGCACTGTTCGCTGTGTTGGTTTCGGACACCTCGACCGTTCCGGCGGCGGGAAACGAAAACAGATCATCGCCGCTCATAACAATATAGTGATCCGACGGCTGGTTCCACTCCATCTCCACGGTTCCGGTGCCAACCACCAGATTGGTGATCGCCAGATCGGGGAGAATTAGCGCGACCGACACCGTTGAAGTGGCGCTTCCGGCGGCATTAATGGCAATAAGGGAGTAGGTGGTATGGTCCGTGACCACGACCGGGATAGAGGACATTCCCGTGACATCGCCAATGCCTTGGTCGATACTGAGCGAGTCGGCGTCGGTGGTCGACCAAGAGAGTGTTGTTGAACCACCGGGGACCACTTCGGGGGGGTCGGCGGTAAAGGAGCTGATGGTGGGCGGCGGTTGAACGTATATGCCATTATCCAGAACCTCGATATTGTCGAGATAGATCTCCTGATTGCTGCCGTCGCTGGTCAGGAACACGCTGGAAAGTTGCGTGGACGGACTGCCGGAACGGCCCTGCGTGACGCCCGCCACAACGCGTATGTTGTCGATCCAGATATCCATCAAGCCGGTTGCCAGCGAGGAGGAGCCCCCCGCCGGGTCGTCATAATTCAGCGTTGCACCGGATTCATTGAATACCGCATCAAGGTGGTGCGCCGCACCGACCGAGTAGCTGCCGGACGGGCCAACCGCTCCGTCGGTCAGGGTAAATTCATTGACCGGATCGGTGGCGTTTGGATCGCCACCGACTTTAATCGTGATTCCGCCCGTTGTTGCCGCCGTTTCATGAAAATCAAAACGCACCATCAATACGGCCGAGGAAGAGAGGCCGTCGGCGGTCAATGTGGTTATGTAGGTGCCGGGGTTGTCGGCAATGTTCTGGAAAAAAAGAATCTGGTTGCCCGTGCCGTCTCCCAGCAAATCGCCGCTGTCGGCCATCACTTCCAGCCTGCGCTTGGTGTTTAGTGAAGTGGGGTTGACGGCAGTCCAGCCTCCATCGGTCGCCAGTGCGCCAACGGGGCGCCCTTCAAAAGTGTCCGACAACACCGAGTTGGTAATGCTTTCCGCATACCCCGGCAACACCCCGAATAAAAGGAATGCGGCTAGAAAGACGCCTGGTTTCATGATCTTATTAGTCCCTGTCCTGTTCATCTTTATGCTCCACGGGTTAAAGCTGAATACGGGTGTCCTTTTTCTGTAGGAAAGCACTAATCCACCATGGCGTCTATACGATCACGTATAAAAGGGTATGCAGAATTTGTAACAAGCACGGGGCAGAACGGGTTTTTTATTAACCCGTTGAGTGCTCTGGCCGAGATAACGTACAAAATGTTTCGCACATTTGAATAGAGTTCCTCTGGCTGGCAGAACCAACCAAGTGCACCAAACACCTATAACCCGTCTTTCGCTATTCGCCGCTGAAAACGTCTTTTTTCGGGGTGGAAATTTCATTTCACACAATGTTTGCAGGGGTGCGTTTTCCAAAACGGCTTGTAGTGCAGACCTTGCCCGTTGACGAACCCCGGTTCCATGCG
>DAOVNC010000321.1 GCA_030630445.1 Kiritimatiellales bacterium
ATTCCTCCGCGGAAGTTGTTTCGTCTGGCGAAACGCCGAGTGGCACGGTTGAAGGAGCCGACCGGTTCGACCGGGGTTGCGCATACTTCAAGGCAGGAGACTTTGATGAAGCGGAAGCTGCTTTCGAAGCCATGCTGGTAATCGATCCCTACGATGCGCGTGCGATGAAGTACCTTCAGCGTACCGCCAAGCGCATTGGTTCCCTGGAGCAGAGGAAGCTGCTTCCCACCCGCGCACAGGCCATTACCGCTGTGGCTGAGGCTTGGAACCAAGAGCCGAAGGTGAAAGTCGTAGTGAAGGATCCGGCAACAACACCGGTAGTCGGTCCCGATGACCTTGCCATCCAGCAGATGGAAGCCCGCATCAAGGCTCTTATGATCCCCACCCTTGATTTCCGCGAGGCCAATATCATGGACGTGGTCCTCTTCCTCTCCGAAACATGCCGCCGTCTGGATTCCAATGGCAAAGGCGTGAATATGCTGCTGCTCGGCATGGGCGATTCGTATGACACCGAAGGAAACAGCATCACGATCTCCATTCGCGACATGAGCCTCTACGATGCGTTGCAGTACATCGCGGAAATGGCAAAGCTCAAGATAGAGGTGCAGTCCAACGCGATTGCCATCATGCCGGTAACCTACGCCCCAGCAAAGGCCATGGTTGTCCGCTCGTATGACGTTAGCCCCGACGTGGGCGCGGATTTGGAATCCGCCTCCGGTTCCGATGCCGGCGGTGGCGAGGACGACCTGTTTGGCGATTCCTCCGCTGCCGAGCCTTCCGCCGGACCGGCGGATGTAACTGGGTTTTTCTCGATCATTGAATTCCCTGGCGGTGCATCGGCGGTATACCAGCCGCGCTTCCAGAAGCTGTTCGTGAAAAACACGCCCAACAACCTTGAAGCGCTGGAAGCCATCCTTTCCGACATGGAAGACAAAGCGACCGCACGGCGTTCGCAGCAGGTTGAAATCGAAGCCAAATTCGTGGAGTTCAACGAAGGCGCCCTGGAAGAAATCGGCTTTGACTGGACCGCGTATGGTAGTGGAACCGTCGGTGGATTCGGACTGAAGGACGGCACCTATTTCAATCCGATTAATGGGTTCAACGACCCGCGTAAGCCTCAGGACTCTCTTGGAAGCGAGCATGTTCAGCCAGTCTACGTACCTAGCACCACTCCCACACCCATCTATCTCGATCCGGTTAGTGGCTATGAGGTGATCGGGGGCAACGGGCAGAATATATTTGGTAGTGGCCAACGATCCAATGAAGGTGCATTCAGTGAAGTGGTGTCTGGCATCGTTTCCAGCATGGGTGGCCCCGTCCCGGCCATGGTGTTTGGCAATGGCGATGTTGATCTGCGCATCACCGCAATGGAACAGGAAGGCACGGCCGATGTTTTGTCTGCACCGAAAGTCACCACCAAGAGTGGTAACGAAGCGATCATCCGTATTGTTGAAGTCCACCGCTACCCGCAGGACTACGATGTGGAAACCGGCCAGCGTACCGCTCCGGTCGTGAAGCCGCAGGACTGGGAAGATTTCGACCTGGGTGTTTCCCTCAAGGTGACCCCGGTGGTTGATTCCGACAGCAACACGATCGATCTCGACCTGATGCCGGAAATCACCAAGTTTAAGGGATTCGACCTCTACGTTGTTGGCTACAATGCGTACGATGCTGGCGGGAACAATGACTTTGCGCCGGGCGGCGACGGGTCTACCCTGTTTGCCAAAATGCCCTTCTTCGAAAAGCGTTCCGTTCAGACACAGGTCACCATCGCCGACGGAAACACCGTCCTGATGGGCGGGTTGGTTGATGAGCGCACCGAAACCTTCCGCGATCAGATTCCGTTCCTAGGGGATATCCCCTACCTCGGACGTCTTTTCCGCACCGAAGGTTCGCGGAACTCAAAGAAAAACCTCGTGATCTATGTGAAAGCCACCCAGGTCGACGACCATGGGATGACTCAGGCCGACCGCGAGATGGCCCGTCAGGTTACCGCAAACTAGACGAGGATTCGCATATCCGAAAGAAACCCGCCCCGAAGCCTCGGGACGGGTTTTTTATTTTTCGGGTTTTGGTGGCGCAAAACCAAATCGCCTAATTGGGACAAGAGTATGAAATTTGTTGCATTCGACCTGGAAACCACGGGCATAAAACCGAAGGAAGACATGATTGTCGAAATCGGCGCCGTGCTCTTTGACGGGTCCCATGCGGTCAAGGGGTATGGCACCTTGGTTGATCCCGGCATACCGATTCCCCCCGACGCTTCCGCCGTGAACGGCATCACCGACGAAATGGTGAGGGGCAAGCCCCGCATGGTCGAAGTCCTTGCCGATTTTGCGGTTTTCTGCGGCGACCTTCCGTTGGTGGCCCACAACGCGCCGTTCGACTTTAAGTTTCTTTTGGACGATATAAAGCGGCACCGCACCACCGCCCCGACGGGGGTTGTGCTTGATACGTTGCCGCTGGCGCGCAAGATTTTCCCCGGCCTGCCGAACTACAAGCTTGGGACGCTGGTGCGCCACTTCGGTTTTCCCAGCGGAACCTTCCACCGGGCGGAGGAGGACAGCGCCTATTGCGGATTGCTGTTCGACAAGCTTGTCCAGACCTTGGAATTGCGCCGCGAGCCGTGCGCGGTTTCCGATCTTGTCCGCATGACGGGAAAGGAAGAGCTACGCTTCTCGCACTATGCCACGCAGTCCGACCAACTTGATCTGTTCTAGGAAAGCTCACGAAATTCCGATTAGGGCACCTGTCCGGTGTCCTTGATCGGAAATGGACGTGTAGGCCCGGTCCCCGACCGGGCGGGCGGCGGAACGATGCGTGCGCACGGTGCGACCGATCACCGGGTGGGGGCACTCGGCCTACAACGAAACTTTGACCTTGAAAAAACGCGGGGGGCGTTGGTGTCGATGGCGTAGGGCGTGCCAACGTGGTCACGGGACGGCTTTGCCGCGCCATGTCTTTAAAACCATTCAAGGGAATTGCATATGAACCGTCTCTATTTTGAAAGATTTTCTGAATACCAAGACGTGAAGCAAGAAAAGACATGCAGAAAAGATCTTGGGTTTCGAGGTGTAGTGAATAAAACCACCCTTTAAGCAAAAGGGAAAAAATGGGGAACAAGGCGATTATATTTGGGGTGTTGTATTCACTGCTTTCCGTTACAGGCACTTTGGCCGAATCCTTTCCATACCACGAAAGTTTCGAGTCGGCCTGGGGCGCTGGGGGCCGGATGCAACATCTGATTTTGACTGGAGTTGGCACTCGGGACCAACCGGATCGTGGTACACGGGTCCATCCGGGGCGCATGACCGGGATTGGTATGTGTATACCGAAGCGAGCTACCCCAACTATGGAGGGAAGACCGCCATTCTGGAGGCAGAGTTCGATATCAGCTCCCCGGCAGAGCCCATGATATCGTTCCGCTACCACATGTTTGGCGGCAATATGGGAACATTGCGGCTGGAAGTGTATAATGAACAATATAGCTTCTGGGAGACGCAATGGTCCAAGTCCAGCTCAACGCACTCCAGCTACGACGACCCTTGGACCCGGAAGGAATTCGTCCTGCAGCCCTTTACAGGGGAAACCAACCTGAAAATCCGTTTCAGAGTTGTTACGGGAAGCAGTTTTCAAAGCGACATCTGTATCGACGATATTTGGCTGTACGACAACGACGTTGTTCTCGATCGTTTTGTATGGAGCGCCATCGGCGATCGGCAAACCAGGGGGCAGGCGTTCCCCGTGCAGGCCGAGGCGGTGAATAGCTCCGGGGAGCGATTGACCTCTTTTAACGAGGCCGTTGAGTTGTTCGCCTGGAGCGATGGGTTTGCCAACTCCGTCGAGAACGGCGATTTTGAAGAACCGCTGACGACCGGTTGGACGCCCGTTATTGGAGTCTTTGACTCGCACGATAGATACCTGACCTCCGTTTACGGTTCAGGAAAGGCCTTTGCCTTACAGGGGCCAGATACGATTGAGGACGGTCTTCAACAGGAGGTTTTCTTGAACGGAGGCGAAACCTATACGATCAGCGTCTTAAGTGCGTTGGCGAACAACAGTGGGTCGCCGATCACCTCGGACATGACCTGCCAATAGGCGTTCCGTCCACTTCGATCTCGCAGGTCATGGCTGGGGTGATCGGCCACCCACTGTTCTTCGCCAACGCACTTAAGACGGTGATCGTAGAGGTTTCGTCCCCGCTCAAGGTAACC
>DAOVNC010000263.1 GCA_030630445.1 Kiritimatiellales bacterium
ACCAATATTTCATCTGTCGGCATTTCGGAGTTTGTTTGGACACCCGACACGACGGGGTTCGAAACGCGTTTTTGGGTGGCGGCGCGATCGGATGTTGACACGGACGGTGACGGGCTAGTGGACGGGCATGAAATATATCTCCACAAGACAAACAAAGATTTGGTTGATACCGATGGGGATACTCTCTGGGACGGCGCAGAGCTTCTTGGTGTTCCTCCGACCGATCCAACGCTTTGGGATAGCAATACAAATGGCCTCCATGACGGAATAGAGGTTGGACTGGCAGGGTCGATTCAGACCAATGGAAATAGCGGGGTGCTGGTTGTCGTTCACGAAACGGGATGGTACCACGCCATTGATCCTGATCTGGACTTCGTATATCTGGGAGGTGAATAGCGTGAAACACCCTATTACGTTGATTTCCGTGCTGGTTGTTCTGGTGGCCACCGTGCCGGTCGCCGTGCATTTGGTTCACGAAAATACACCGGAAGCGAAAGCACCTGTTGCGGATGGGACGGATCCGCAAGACCGGCGGGTTCTGGAGGAGGTCTTGGAATGCCCCGAAGAACTGGATGGCGAGATTTATTCCGGGACGTCGCCGAAAAACACATCGGCAAGTCCTATGGTTGCAACGTCTTCTGGAAATTCTCCCGAAGAATACGGGGAAGCTCCTGTGCCGACCGAAGGAAAGAAGCCGTACTACTGGGCCGATTTTGCCTCGTTGCGGAAGGAGAGCATCCGGAATCCCGATTCAGTACAAAACCGGGCGATCTACAGGGATCTTGATAAAATGCACCGGCAACAGTTGGAATCAAACAGCAAGCCATCCAAATAGACTTTAAGCGAGGAATACAAATGACCTACGAAAAAATAAACCTACTTCGCCTTTTTGCCTTCGGCCTTTCAGTCTTAAGTCTTCTTGGCCAATCAATGGCATCCGGCCTCGTCGGAAATGTTCAGGGAATATTAACCATCGACGGCCTTGGAACCGCCAACTACACGGTGCCGATTGAATTACCCAAGGGGATTGCTGGCCTATCACCTGAATTGGTTTTGACGTACAACAGCCGAGGAGGGAACGGTATTCTGGGCAAGGGGTTTTCGCTGGGCGGCCTGTCGGCCATCACAAGAACCGGCGCGACGGACTACTACGATGGGTTTGTCGATGGCGTGGATTTTGATTCCAATGACCGGTTTCTGCTGGATGGGCAAAGAATGATCAATGTTGGAGGAACTTCCTACCGAACGGAAATCGATGGCTTCGATGGAATATCCGGGGATGCGGCCAATGGGTTCACAGTGACTCGGAAATCTGGGTCGGTGTATAAATACGGGCAGTCCGCGGATTCAAAGGCGTATGCCTTTAAGTTTGGTCAGGCGCTGAGCTGGGCAGTCAACAGTATCGTGGATGTCAATGGAAACGGGATTTCCTTTTCATACAACAACGATGATGACGGTCATTATATTGAAAGCATCGTGTATGCAGGGTCGGCTTGTAGTGTGGGCTTTGAATATGAATCCAGACCTGATGACGCTCCGGCCTATCTGGACGGTGAGGCGATGCAACTAAAAAAGAGGTTGCTATCTATCTCGATCCGATCCGGCGGCATTCTGGTGCGTCGGTATTCCTTTACCTACGTGACACATGGAAACGAGAGCTATCTTAATAGTATTGGGTGCGATGTCCTTGACCATGGAAGCCTTGAATCCCTTCCGCCAACAAGCTTCACCTATTCCGAAATAGATTCCGGTTCCAGTTTGAATTTTCAAGAAATCCCCTACGACTCCACCTATCTTGGCGGCCATAGTCATGTCCTGAAAGGGGATTTCAATGGGGACGGAATGGACGATGTTCTGGCCTTCGAAGATTTGGTGAATCAATGGGTCGGGCTCTCGACCGGAAGTGGATTTACCAAACACATGTTGAGCGAGAAAAACAGCATCTATCCTGAAAGTGATTTTGGAGTAGGGGATTTCAACGGGGATGGAAACGATGATTTCCTATGCATCTGGAAATACAACAAGCAAATGGTTGCCCTATCGAATGGCGATGGGACATTCGATTTCATAAATCTACAGGGGGACAGCTCATATTACACGACTAGCGTTTTTAAGCTGGGCGATTTTAACGGGGATGGGAAGACAGATATCCTATGCGTGCGTGGGTATGATAAAATATATACGGGTATATCGAACGGCGATGGAACCTTCACATACCATAAATGGAATGAGCTGTTCAGTATATACGATTTTAGTCGGTTTATCATCGCGGACTTTAATGGCGACTATAAAGACGATGTTCTTGTCTTAAGTGAATACAACAATGAACAGGTGGCTATTTCGAACGGTGACGGGGGATTTGTCTTCTTCGATCTCGTCCAACACTTTACCCTTTATGACCATAATAAATTCCATGTTGCGGATTTCAATGGGGACGGGGCGGTGGATCTTGCGGCCATTACCTGGAACGATGTTGACAAAATAGCGATCTCGCAAAATAGCTTGTCGGGGTTTGAAGGGTTTGGGTTTTCAAGTTTTCCGGTTGAGCGGGAAGGCCCCTACCTGCAATCAAACTATTATACTTCCGATATAAATGGTGACGGGAAGACGGATCTGATTGGAAATGTGGATCCCGATAATGCATGGGTTGGCATAAACAAGGGGGATGGTGCCCTTATCTTTCATGATATTCGACCCGGTATTAGTTCCGGGATCGCGTCTAAGAAACTGGGTGGCGACTTTAATGGCGATGGGAAAATGGATGTTGTCAGCCTCGGAATGTATACACTTGTTATAGATGGTTTAACTGTATACTACACAGATAATTACGCAGGTTATTCCGCAGGCGACGGGACTTTTACTTATCAAGATATCAGCGATGAAATAAAGGTGTATTCTTGGTCAAAGGTACTTGTGGGGGATTTTAATGGGGATGGTGCTGACGATGTTCTTGGATTCTGTAAATATGATGACAAGTGGGTGGCCTGCGGTTCAAAGAACGAATGGCTTCTGGATACGGTGGTGTCCGGCAATGGCGAAACCGAGACCATCGCATACAAGTCGTTGCTGGAGGCGGACTACATCAAAGAAACGGGGAGCGCCTATCCCATTGCCGACTATCTCGGCCCGATGTACGTGGTCGACAGCATCGCCACCGATAGCCCCGGCTTCGGAACCTCGACCGCGGCATATGCCTACAGCGGTGCGCGAATGCACGAAAAGGGGCGCGGATTCCTAGGCTTCCACATCGTCGATTCCTACAACGACCGAACGAAGATCCGGACGGTGGAGATGTTCGACCAGAACTTCCCCTACATCGGAAGTTCCATCCGGAAACAAACCTACTACAACGAGATGCTGGTGGAGCAGGTGGACCACCAATACACCCACAAGAGTTTCGAGTCCGGCACGGTCTATTTCCCCTATGTCGAGCAGTCGGTGGTGCAGGACAAGCTGGCGGGCACCACAAACACCACGGACTTCGCCTACGACGACAACGGGAATCCGACCCGCGTGTTTACCGACCATGGCGACGGCTCCTCCGAGGAAACCTTGTTCCCCAGCTATATTGTAAAAAATTCCGTGCATGTGCCGGAAAGCATGGTGGCGACTTTTGCGAGATCGAATACACCGAATATCGTGAAGACCGAGGCATACACCTACCATGATTCATCGCGCCTATGGACAAGAACGGTTGAGCCGAACCACGCAACCCTCTCGCTAACCTCGACCTACACCTATGACGGCTTTGGAAACCTTGCTTCGGAAACCGTGTCGGGGGCAAGCTTCGACACGCGCGTTGTCGCCAGCAACACCTACGACACCGCCACCGGGCGCCATCTGGAGGAAAGCCGCAATGCGCTTGGACACTTGACCACCTACAGCCAGTTCGATGTCGCCACGGGACTACCCAAGCTCATGACCGACCCGAACGAGTTGGAAACGCAATGGCAATATGACGGCCTTGGGCGCATGCTCCATGAAACGCGCCCGGATCAGACGACCACGACGGTCTCCTATACGTGGGATGCAACCTCCTTTTTGGTCGATACGGGATATGAATCGCAAACCCAGCAGGCGTACTACAAGAAGACCGTTGCCGTGGACGGAAGCCATCCGGTCATGGTCTATCATGACTACCGCGGCCGCGAAATCCGAACCCAAACACTCAGCGCCGACGGAACGAGGAATATTTTCAAGGACACGGGTTATAATAGCCAGGGTCAGGTGTTCGGGGTGTCCGAACCCTACTTTGAGGGGGAACCGCAATATTGGAACGCCTCGCAGTATGACGCGCAGAAGCGCCTTCAATACGCCATCCAGCCCGACGGGACGATAACCGAATATGCCTACAACGGCTTGGTGACCCAGATGATCGAGGACAGCGACCACCGCACCACTGGCGAGATGCCCAAGAACCAGACCACCACCATCACGACCGATGCGCAAAGAATCATGCTCTCCGTGAAGGACAACATGGACAACACCATCAGCTACCAATATTATGCCGACGGAAACCTCTGGAAAACCATCGACCCGGCGTTGAACGAAACGGTGCTGGAATACAATGTCCATGGAAGCAAGATCAGGCAGATCGATCTGGACATGGGAACGTGGACCTACCATCACAACGCCCTCGGCGAACTCGAAAGCCAGACCAACGCCAACCTGCAGGTTGCGACGATGGAATACGACACCCTCGGACGGATGGAAACCCGCATCTCCCCCGAAGGCACCGCATCGTGGGTCTACGACGGCACCGGCGAAGGCTGCAAGATCGGTGCCCTGCGCCGGGAGCAGATGCTGGATGCGGGCGGTGTCCTGATCAACCGCAAGAGCTATGCCTACGACCACCTGGGCCGCCCCATGCTCGAACTGATGAACCACGACAACAAATGGTTCTACACCACCCTGCGCTACGATGCCTACAGCCGGGTGGAACATACAGACTGGTTCTGGCGCCCGCAGGAGATCGTCGATTCGGGTGACGACCTCAGTCCGGACTGGAACACCTTTTCGATGGAATATGGCTATGACACTATTTCCGGCGCAATGCTCTCCATCACAGACGGAACCGGCCACGAATGGTGGGCATGCACATTGGCCGACTATGACGAGCAGGGGCGGATCGGCGAATTTCAGCAGGGCAACGGCGCGGCAACCGTCGTCGACTTCAATCCGCTGACGGGGCTTGTCGAAGGGAA
>DAOVNC010000375.1 GCA_030630445.1 Kiritimatiellales bacterium
ATGAATTCGTGATCGGCGTGGACGAAGGCGGAGAAAGCAAGATTGATTCGACCATCCCGTTCACCAAGACCAGCAAAACCAAGCGCTTCAAAACCGTGATCAAGCCCAGCAAATCAAATGTCTGGATAGGTGTTCAACGCATGAAGAAGAACGAAAAAGGGAAAAAGGAAGTCGACCTGGTGATCGACAACCTCGGCGTCCGCAAGCTGAACAAGTAGACCGTCCGTTATCTTGCCCGGGAGCACTTCGGCATTCATGCCCAAGTGCTCTTTTTTTATGCGTAGCCCGCAAGCCTGTTGCGGGTTTTCCGGATAGGCTGCGGAAGGGTGCAGGCCGGATGTTCACGCTGGAACAATTCACGGTTGTGACGTCGCACGGAACTGTTTCGTAGAGCCGAAGGCAGCCTGCTTGAAGAGCAGGAGCGACCAAAGGAAGCGTCAACCGACGTCCTCGCCGCTTGCCTGTACACAGAGAACGCGACGAGGACGTCGCGTCTACGACATTTCATTCGTGAAATGCTCTAGCGCAGGAGGGAGATGGCACCTTGTCCGGCATGAAAACACGCCATTCGTGCCGGATATTTTCATATAGTATACTATATGAAAACCGCTAAAAATGGTCGGATTTGGGGCTAAATATATAGTATACGACATAAAAAATGACCGACGCTTAATCGTCTTTTCTTGTGTTTTGGGCAAGATTTGGCTGCGATTTCCGCCCCGCTCCGGATAAGCCAAAGATTTGCAAGTTCCCCAGCAAAATTGATTTGGTTTGATACGCGGGGCGTTTGTCCGTATTCTCACCCGATTCACAAACACTCGCGCAGGAAGGACGATAGGGAAAACCATGGCGCCAGCAATCGCAATTTTGAAACCCAGGTTCGTTATTGAACCGTACCTCCGGCACTATTTCCTGCCGGAAATTATGCTTCGCGGTTGCGCAAAATATCATTCACGTTTGCTCATGGCCGCCTGCTGGCGAGAAAAAGGTACTGCACGAAAGAAAGGTGTAGAAACGCTTCACCCCGAAGGGGAAAGCGTTCCCCCCGAGATTGGGGCATGAAGAGTGGTCTCTATGCGTTCTCTCTGGAGGGCGACGTTCCGTCGGATCCTCGAAATCAAGGGTATGGCTCCGACGGAGCGTCGCCCTCCAATCAAGAGCTGAGCGGGAAGCCAACGGGTGGGAATATTCAACGAGGAAGTCGTTAATGTCTAAGTCTATATCCAAGCCGAACAACTCTTCTGAGATGGTTCTCTACACTACCGCCGACGGGAAGGTGAAGATAGATGCTGTCTTTCAGGACGAATCCATCTGGCTGACTCAAGCAAGAATGGCGGAGCTGTTCGGTGTGAATATTCCAGCTATATCAAAACATTTGAGCAATATTTTTGAAGAGGGTGAATTACAGAAACAGTCAACCGTTTCCAAAATGGAAACAGTTCAAATGGAAGGTGCTCGAGAGGTAAGTAGGAAGAGAGAATTCTACAATCTGGACGCCATTATTGCGGTGGGATACCGGATTAACTCCAAACGGGCGACTCAATTCAGAATATGGGCAACCCATATTCTGAAGGAATACATCATCAAGGGCTTTGCCATGGATGATGATCGTTTGAAACAGGTGGATAGGTGGGATTATTTCGATGAGTGGTTGGAGCGGATTCGGGATATTCGTGCTTCGGAAAAGCGGTTTTATCAAAAAATCCGAGATATGTTTATCGGCTTCCAGAGCTATCTCTATGCTCGGGAGGCGGTGGCGTAAGGGGAGTGGAAGTATTTGAAGCACCATTTTCACTACCTGCTCAGCAGGAAAAGGAATAGCAACGGATTTATAGGAAGCAACCGATCCGCCCCATCCGTTGCTTCCTATAAATCCGTTGCAAGAAATCGGACTATTGGAAATTCCACTCCCCTAAGGCCGTGGTGGTGGCGGGTCACTCCGTTTTCTTCACGCAGATCAGCTTGTTGGGTGTCCGGACAAGCAAAGCGTTGTCGGCGGCAATGATCGAGGCGGAGCTGTCTTTGCTGTCCATCGCAATCCTGGCCAGCAGCTGGGTTTTCCTCCCGGCTGAAAAAACGAATACCTCGCCAGCGAGATTGATCGTGTAGACCTTGCCGTCGGCCACGAGCGGCGAGGCGAAGAACCCTTTGTCGCTCGCGATCTTTTCCTGCCAGATTTCCTGGCCGCTTTCGGCGTCGAGGCAGGTTAAATATCGTTTTTTTCCGTCCAGAACATAGAGGAGTCCCTGATCGTGCGCCGAGGTGCAAACATCCGGAACATAGCCTTCGTAGTCCCATGCCTTTGTCCCGTCGGGCTTGAGGGCAACGAGGGTTCGGCCACGTGGGTAGGGGGTCACCACCAGATCGCCCGCCGCAACCGGAGAGGCAATGATTCGCCAGTTGGTTTTGCGCTGGCCTTCGGCAAAGTCGAACCGCCATTGCTCCCGACCGGTTTCCGGATCGTGGCTAGTCACCAGATCGGCGCCCGTTAGAACGATGCCGCCCTTCCAGACGATGGGCGTAATGTAGGCGTCGAGCGACTCCTTGAGGGCGGGCGTAGGGCGGTCGGCCGACCAGCGCGTTGCTCCCGTCTCGGTATCGATCGCCAGCAGGGAGGTTCCGGGGTGCGGTGCTTTTTGGTCGCCTTTCGGCAGATAGAGCAGGGGGATGTAGAGGGTGTCGCCGTGCAGTAGCGGGCTGGAGCTGAAACCGAATTTTTGCGACAACGTGCCGTGGTCTTTCTCCAGCTCGCGCTTCCAAAGCAGTTTGCCATCGAGCGTCATCGCCGCGAGGATGCCTTGGCCAAAAAGGAAATATACCTGTTCGCCGTTGCTCACCGCCGATGGGCAGGCCATATTGTTCCCGCGCAGGGCCTGTCTGCTGGTCCCCAGTTTTTCCCTCCATTCAACCGTTCCGTCCTTCCGGTTGATGCCGATGGCGCAGAGCTCGTTGTCGGGCGTGCTGACGGTAAGGAAGATGCGGTTGCCGACGATAATCGGGGTGGAGTTTCCTTCCCCCTCAAGATCACGCACCCACGCCACGTTCCTCTGGTTTTCGACCGACCACGACTTCGGCAGGTTATCCGCTTCGCACGTCCCGTTCAGTTCCGGTCCGCGCCACTGCATCCAGTCGCCTCCGAACGTCGTGCCCGCCGCAAGCAGCAGGGCTGTCATGAGTATCGATTTATCCATATTCCGCTCCTATCCTTCCTTGGCCGGGGTCATATCGTGTTTCCCCGTGCATATGAGGGCATTCAATCGTGTTTATTTCATTGCCCGCACAGGTGGGGCAGGGCATATTTGCTCTGTTTTTAGGATAATTGCAAACTTCTTGGGAGAAATATCATGGACGAATTGAGGAAAAGCGAAGCTTTTGACGGCCCCGAGGGGCCGGTGGTGCTGGTGATTATGGATGGCGTCGGGATCGGCAAGAACCCGCAGAGCGACTACGTGAAGATCGCGAACACCCCGAACCTGGATTGGCTGCGCGAAAATGCCATCTA